>CAZHCQ010000020.1:0-6512 GCA_964531415.1 uncultured Gammaproteobacteria bacterium | reverse complement strand
CGGCGCTCTCTATCTCCTTCTTCATGCCTTTCACTTTAAGAATATCTTCCTCCGATGGCTTGCCCTCCTTTGATATTTCATTCACATGTGCGCGGAGCGTATCAATTTCAGTAATAAGCGACCTGTTTTTCATATCAAGCGCAAGCAGGTGATCAACATCAACCGCACATTTGCGAATTGTATTATTGTGCTTTATTAAATCGGGGTTTTGACGAATTAAATTGATATCAAGCATATGTTTTTTAAACAATAACTTATTTTTGCCTCATTATAGGAAATAAAACAACATCGCGCACTGAATCCTGGTTGGAAGCAATAGCAAATAAGCGGTCAATGCCCACGCCAAACCCCGCTGTTGGAGGCATACCGTGCTCTAATGCCTCTATATAATCCTCATCCAGCATATGCGCCTCTTTATCCCCTGCTTCCCGAAGTTTCATCTGTTCTTCAAAACGCTGTTTTTGATCAATAGGATCATTTAATTCTGAAAATCCATTTCCAACTTCACACCCGTCAATAATCACCTGAAATCGTTCCGTAGTGAAAGGGTCAGCTTCGCGCCGTTTTGCAAGCGGTGAAATTTCAACAGGGTGATTAATTAAAAATAAAGGCCCCATAAGCTTAGGGCGAACCAAACGTTTATACATGAGATCAATAATTCTGCCCTTTCCAAGAGAAAAATCAACATCTTCAAGGGAAGTCAATTTTTGTGCAGCGCGCACCAGTTCGTCCTTTTCACGGCATAGGGATAAATCTATACCCGTATGTTCATGAAATAACTCTTGATAATCCTTGCGCGGCCACTGTGGAGAAAAATCCAACACAGCATTTTTATACACAACACAAAGGCTCCCAAAAGTTTTAAAGATAATCTCGGTGTACATATCCTCTACAAATTGCATATAGTAAGTATAATCGCGATAAGCTTCGTAGCACTCCATCATCGTAAACTCCTGCAAATGCTGTGTGCTCATTCCCTCATTTCTGAACACTTTGCCAAGCTCAAAAATCTTGTCAAACCCGCCAACGATCAAGCGTTTGAGGTGGAGCTCAAGTGAAATGCGAAGGTATAAATTGATATCAAGGGTATTATGGCGCGTAATAAACGGGAGCGCGTCTGCTCCGCCTGGGATATGTTCTAACACGGGCACTTCTACTTCCATATATCCCCGTTCAACCAAAAAATTCCTCATTGCATGAATAAAGAAAGTTCTTTTTTGAAACAGTTCGCGAATTTCCTTATTTGATATCAAATCTAAATAACGCTTCCGATATCTTTCCTCCTTATCAGTAAGGCCTTTCCACTTCTCCGGCAAAGGGCGCAGAGTTTTTGAAAGCAAGCGCATCTGCGCTACAAGGAGTGTTTTTTCATTCGTTTTTGTAAGAAAGAGCGTACCTTCAGCTTCAATAAAATCCCCTACCCCAACAAAGTCGTGCAAAAATTCATAAGCGCCGCTCGGCATGCTGTCTTTTTTAAAATACACTTGAATAATTCCCTTGCCGTCTTCAATATGCGCAAATGTTGAACCTCCATGCACGCGCATACTTCTCACTCTGCCTGATAACGCAACCAGCGGTTTGCCCTCTGACAGGTGAGTAAACCCATCAAGCGCTTCGGTAATGCTATGTGTCCGTTTTGTGTGGGCGGGGTAAGGGTCTATTCCGAGCTCTATGAGCTTAGAGCGCTTCGTAGCGCGAAGATGATATTCTGAAATATCGCTTTCCTCTTGCATAGTTGATAAAGGCTAAAAGTAAATTGAGCACGCCAAGTCTTTTCAATCTTCAAAAAGAAATTTTGTGAAAGATTTTCCCCCTTCAACTGCGATGCCGCCTTCATTGTTCGTTTTCCAGCGAAAATTTTCAGAAAAACTTACCTTAAAGTTTGGCCACAGTTCAATACGCAGTTTGAAATTAAATGATTTGAACAGCCCCATGCCGCACCCCATGGTGAGAATACCGCTTACAAAAAGCGCAAGAGGCCACCCAAGGGCTGAAGCAAAGTATTCAATAATCATATTAAAAATATAGTACACTAAAAACGAAAAACCTGCCCAAAAAAATATATCCGCTTTGCGGGGAAAACTAATAAACACAAACGCGAGGCTTAAAAGAAGCAATGCAGACTCCCAAAACGGATGATGTCCTCCAAGCCCAAGCAGTGCAAGAGAAGTAAATAGCGTCCACATGCCGATGATATCTACAAACCGAGAATTTTTTGGATCGTCGTAGCTGTCAAGAATATATCCAAGCATCATGTACATTATGCCAAAAAAAAGGAGCGCAAGAAATACTGCTTGGGCAGATATCCCATTGATCCGAAATTTTAACAGAACAAACCAATACGCAAGGAGCCCAAAAAAAGGATAGAGCAGCGAGAAAAGCCTTGTTTTAAATATAATAAACAGCGTCGTATAGGTGAATGTTGACCACAAAGTAATTGCAAGGCCTAAGTCCCCTGAACGAGGAGAATAAATTTTTAGCTTGCTAAAAAGAATCCATAAAAAAAGAGGAAACAGAAGCGCGCCGACAAAAATAAATACGCGCGCAGCACTATTAAACCCTTGCGTATACCAAAAATAGGCGCCCACTATATTCAAAACAACCATAGGAACTAAAATGACGGCAACGCCCGCAACGCCGGAAAGCGTATCTCCAAGTACAAATAATACGCCGCCCAAAAGAACCGAAACCGCCCCAACCCACAAAAGAAAATTGGTAACACGCTCTTCGCTTACCTCAAACGCAAGAGGCTTATCTGTGCCTTTTTCTCCTTCTTGAGGCGCGTGCGGGCTTTGCTTTTGTAACTCCATGAGCCCATTATAAATTTGCTCCTCGCTCAAACCGATCCGAAGGAGAGAAGCGTATATGTTATCAAATTCGGCTGTTGGGTTGGTGTTTTCGTTCATATCAAAGCCTTATTTTATCTCCACAATACTATACTGCATTTTGCCTGATGGAGCCTGCACTATCACCTCATCCCCCTTCTCTCGCCCTAAAAAAGCCCGGCCAAGAGGCGACTCATTGGAAATCTTGCCCAATGAGGGGTTTGCCTCCGCAGTACCAACGATAGAATATTCATGAGTGCTGTTACTGGCAGAATTTTTAACAACAATAGTTGCGCCAACTTGTACAATTTTGGATTTTTTCGTTGCTGTTGCAATTTGAGCATTGGCAAGAGTGGACTGAATTTCTAAAATTCTCCCCGCGATAAAGCCTTGATCTTCTTTCGCAGAAGAATATTCTGCGTTTTCAGAAAGATCCCCAAGTTCTTTTGCCTCTTTAATGCGCTGGGCAATTTCAGGAATGCTCACCTTCAAAAGATGATCTAATTCCTTTTCCAGCTCTTTCCTGCCTTCCTCGGTTAAATACACAATTCCGCTTGATGGAGACATAATTTCAAATTGTTATTACTTTTTTACAAATTTATACCCTGC
This sequence comes from uncultured Gammaproteobacteria bacterium, assembly GCA_964531415.1. Lineage (GTDB taxonomy): Bacteria > Patescibacteriota > Patescibacteriia > UBA9629 > CAZHCQ01 > CAZHCQ01. The sequence continues at coordinate 3,078 of CAZHCQ010000020.1, read as the reverse complement.
TCCTTTCACTGTCTGTATGTAACCCCCGCCTTTCTGTTCAGAGCAAAGCTTTCTTCTCAAATAGCGTATGTACACATCCACAATATTGCTGAAAGAGTCATACTCATAATCCCATACATTTTCCAAAATATTTTCCCTGCTCACTACTTTACCGGCGTTTCGCATCAAATGTTCTAAAATAAGGTACTCCTTATTAGACAGTTCAACGAGTTTCGTGCGTATTTTGACTTCACGCGTCGCAGTATTTAAGGTTATATCCCCTACTTTGATAATATCAACGCGCTCCGGATTTCGCCTCTTGAGTAAATTCTGTATGCGAATAATCAGCTCTTCAAAACTAAACGGCTTTGTAATATAATCGTCAGCTCCAGCTTCAAGGCCATGAATTTTATCTTCAACCAAATCCCGCGCCGTCAGCATGATGATAAACGAGTTGATCTCAAGCTCTCGTAACTTCTTGCACAAGGTGACCCCATCCATTTCCGGCAGCATGATATCTAAAATAATCACTGCATAGGGTTCAGTCTTGGCCATAAAAAACCCTTTTTTGCCGTCATACGCACTATCAATAATATAGCCGGCTTTGCTTAAGCCTTTTTTAATCATCTCCGCAATTTCTTTTTCATCTTCTACAATCAATATTCGCATAAGCTCTCATGGTTTTTAAATAGATTCTCTTACTATATACTATTCTCGCTTACTTTCAAAATACCACTGCAGGATATCCTTCACAGGGGCAGTAACGGTCTGCGCTCCCCCGCTTTCTTCAAACAGAGCCGTCAAAACAATTTCAGGGTCATCATACGGCGCAAATACGGTAAACCATCCGTGCGGCTCCTTTCCCTGGCTAAATTGAGCGCTCCCAGTTTTTGCTCCGCTTTTGACTGGCAAGCTTCCAAGTATCCGCCCGCTTCCATACGTTACCGCATCCCCAAGGCCGGCATGCACAAGCTCAAAGTTTTTTTGCGAAACAATGTTCTCGTATAATACCTCTTTTGGCACTTCAACAACAGTTCCTTCGGGATTTCCCGAAGTATACATCTTTTTTGCTTTGAGTACATGCGGCCGATACACGGTGCCATTTTCAGCAAAGTAGGCTGTAAAGTTTGCAATCTGCAGAGGAGTTACCAAAAGGAATCCCTGCCCAATAGACAAATGATAGGTATCCCCTAAATACCATCTCTCCCCTAAATTGTCAATTTTCCATTGTTCGCTCGGCAAAAATCCGTCGGCCTCTCCGGGCAAATCTATGCCCGAGAGCTCGCCCAGTTTAAACTTCTGCGCATACGCAAGAATTTTTTCTAAACCCAGGCCGGCTTTCTCATGGTACCCGCCTCCGGTGATATAAAAAAAGGTGTTCACCGAATGTGCGAGTGCTTGCCGTATCGTAACAACCCCATGGCCGCCAGGCAACCAATCCGGAAAAAACGATTTTCCAACCGTTATCCCCCCCACGCTTGTTGCTGTTGTTGTGCCCGTAATAACGCCTTCTTCAAGGCCAGCCGCCCCAAGAATAAGCTTAAACGTAGATCCGGGGGGATATTCCCCTTGCGTGCTCCTATTAAACAACGGGTTATCCTGATTGTCAATGAGTTTTTGATAATCCTCGCGGCTCACCCCATTCACAAATAAATTATTATCATAGCTTGGAAGGCTCACGAGCGCGAGAATTTCACCGTTTTTGGGATTAAGCGCCACGGCCGCAGCTTTTTTAATTTTCCCTTTCTCCATAGAGTGCTTGAATATTTCAATAATTTTCTTTTGAAGTTCACTATCTATTGTTAAAATCAAATCGCTTCCCTGGAGAGGATCAACCTGATCTAACACCTTCACGTCACGACCGCGCGCTTCAACCTCAACTTTTCTCACGCCAGGAATGCCTTTTAAATCATCTTCGTAATACCGCTCCAGCCCAGTTTTTCCTATATGGTCGTTTAATCTATATTCATTCTTTTTTGTCTTATATTCTTCAGCATTAATCAGCCCGGTATATCCTAAAACATGCGCCACTGCTGATCCTTCAAGATATTCTCTCTGTGAAGACTGCACCACAGAAACGCCCTGCCACGCCGACCCCTCAATCATGAGTTTTAAAGCAGAATCATAGCCGATATTTTCCTTCGCAACATACAAATCCTGCGGTTCCGCCCCCTCAAGCTCAACAAATAATTCCTCCAAATACGCATCATCTTGAGGAAAAATTGCCTTTAGTGTCAACAAAATTTCTTCCCTTTGCGCGGTGTCCTTGGTGAATTCAGCAGAAGTAATAATAAGCGAAAACGAAGGCACGTTTTTGGTGAGCGCTTTTCCAAAACGATCATACATCAGTCCCCTGCTTGGAATAATGCGCTCATTTCTGATTCTATTCTTTTCCGCCAAATTCAGCTGCTCGCTTCCATACACAACTTGCAGGCGAATAAGCGCTCCGATGACAAGCAGAGAAAACACAATCACCACGGCGCACAAAAAATCTACTCTTTTATGAATCAAGGTAAGCGCGGAAACTGGTTTCATCGCGAGATCGTATACTTCTCCTTCCTCACGCCTCACATGGAACCCTTCAAGATAAGATTCTTTTATTTGAGCGCTTTTTTGCTGTATACCAAAAAGGTCATCGGTAGAACGCATAGAACATGAGCTTTAAGAAACAAAAAATTGCTTTCGGAGACGGGCAATAATCATGACCGATACGCCTAAAATGAGTGATACAACTCCGGCATTGAGTAGCGTCTTCCCTATGAAATCTACCACATTTTCAATCTGCACGCTTGGAGGGAGGAGAAGATTTCCTATTTTTTGATTCACAATATAGAGCGCAAAAAAGAGCATATTCCACACCATGTACGTAATGCTCGCAATAATAAAGCTTGCAAACAGGGTACTCCGTGCAAACCAATGTTTCAACTTCCCCGCAAGCACATATGCCGTGCCTACGTTGACCGCGATATATAAACCAAAAAAATAGGGCGAGTACATATCAGCAAAAAAGCCCAAGCCAAATGCCAGTATCGTTGCCCAAAAAAGATCTGCAAAAAATGCGTACGCCACTAAACAGATCACGCTTAGGTTTAACCACTG
>CAZHCQ010000019.1:0-2570 GCA_964531415.1 uncultured Gammaproteobacteria bacterium | reverse complement strand
TATGACCAATGAATCAAACAAGTTCAGCCATAATTTCCAAAAAGTAACCCAGCAGGCGGCGTGGGTGTGTTTATTATTTAAAGAAAAGAAAATAACGCCGTTTCACCTTCTCATTGGCATTACGCTTACGCCCACCTGTTTGGCGGCGCAGATTTTGAAGAAGTTTGATTTAGACAAGCATTTTTTTGAGCAAATGCTTGCGCGGCCGATTTCATCAATTGACGATATAAAAGGCAATCCGATTCTGCGGAGAGGAATATCAGAGGGGAAAATTTTCAGTTTGGGGATGAGCCCGGAAGCAGTGGCGGTTATTCAAAGAACCGCAGTGATTGCGATGGAATTAAAGCACGCGTATATCGCAACCGAGCATATTCTTGCGGCTCTGTTTGAAAAGAAAGATGCCATGCTCTTTAAGGCGCTGAAGATGAAAGGGATATTTTTAGAAGAGCTGGAACAGCATATACGGCATGTTTTAAAAGGAGGTTCTAAATTCAAAGAAGTGATCAGCTACTTCGCAAAAGGAAACGGCCAGCCGCTTATGCACGGATCCGGGCCTGCCGGGCAGGAACACAGGGGGAGCGCGCTTGAGCATTTTGGAAAAGAATTGACCCATGCGCGCATGGAGGGCAAACTTGACCCGGTCATCGGGCGTGAAAAAGAAATAGATCGGATGATCCACATTTTAGCGAGAAGGCAGAAGAATAACCCTCTTTTAATTGGAGATCCGGGCGTGGGGAAAACCGCAATTGTTGAAGGCCTTGCTCAAAAAATTGTAAAACAAGATATTCCGGACATGCTCATTGGGAAAAAGATATTTTGTCTGGATTTGAGCACGATTGTCGCGGGGACTATGTATCGGGGAGAATTTGAAAGCAGGCTGAAGCAGATTATTGATGAAGCAACAAAAGACCGCGATGTGATACTCTTTATTGACGAGATTCATAATGTTGTGGGAGCCGGGTCTGCCGGAGGGTCGCTTGATGCGGCAAATATCTTAAAACCTTCGCTCGCCCGCGGCGAAGTTACCTGCATTGGCGCAACAACAATGGAGGAGTATAAAAAGTACATTGAAAGCGATCCTGCGCTTGAACGGCGTTTTCAGCCGCTTATGGTGAATGAGCCAACGCCTGAAGAAACCGTTGAGGTGCTTAAGGGTTTGCGAAAGCACTATGAAGCGTATCATCATGTAACAATTTCAGATGACGCGCTTTCCGAGGTGGTGCAGCTTGCGGACCGGTTTCTGCCGAATAAGTTTTTTCCGGATAAGGCGCTTGATTTAATTGACGAAGCTTCATCGAAATTGAAGGTGCAAAAAACGAAAACAGGGTTTGGCAAGGAGGTGCGCAGGCTTGAGGGTGAACTCAAAACACTGAAGAGTGAAAAGGAAGAGCTGGTAAAAAAGGAAGATTTTATAAAAGCGCAGGAAATGAAGGCAAAGCAGATTGAGATAGAAAAAAAACTTATTGCATTTAAACAGTTGCAGGAGCAGATTGAAGCACAGCCGCTCGGGGAAATTACCCGCGAGCATGTGAGTCAGACTGTGAGTGATATTGTGAAGATACCCTTCCTCTCATTTCCCAAAAAGTCTGTGCATGCAGAGGCGCCATTGGAACAGGCGCTTGCAAAAACAGTCGTTGGGCAGGAGAAAAGTATTGTTGAGGTTGCCTCAACCATTCGGCGTTTTCAAAGCGGCATTGCGGATCCAAACCGCCCTCTTGCATCGTTCATTTTTTTAGGACCTTCCGGCGTAGGAAAAACTGAAACAGCCAAGGCGATCGCGCGCGAGGTGTTTCACGATAAAAATGCGCTTATCCGCATTGATATGTCTGAATTTTCTGAAGCGTTTACGGTTTCAAAATTAATTGGATCTCCTGCCGGCTATGTCGGGTATAAAGACGGCAATAAATTGGGCGATGAGGTGCGGAAGAGGCCGCATAGCGTGGTGCTTTTTGATGAAATGGAAAAGGCCCATCCTGATGTGTTTAACCTTCTTTTGCAAGTGCTTGAGGGCGGCATGCTGACTGACGCGACCGGGAAGGTAATTAATTTTAAAAATACGGTTGTTATTTTTACATCCAACATCGGGCTTGAGAGCTTTACCAAGCACATAGAGTGGGGGTTTGAATCGGCGCACAGCGAAACAGAGAGCATGAATAACCGTTTTGTAAAGGTAAAAAGCGCTATTTTAAAAGAATTATGGGATTCTTTTAATGTAGAATTTTTGAACCGTATTGATAAAATTATCGTGTTTGATCCGCTTGATCATAATGCTTTAAAAAAAATTGTTGAGATGCGGGTGGCGGATTTAAACAATCGCCTTGTGAAAAAGGATATCAAGGTGCGTCTGTCGGAGAAAGCGCGCGAGTTTTTGGTTCAAGCAAGTTTTGACCCTGACCACGGCGCCCGCGCGGTTCGTACAAAAATTCAGGATTTAGTTGAGGATAAAATTGCAGAGGGTTTGCTGAACGTGGCGTTTCAAGAAGGCGATATCATTAAGATTGGTGTGCGGAGAGGTTCGCTTACGGTTTCTACATAGGGACAGAACATTGTTCTGTCCCTACAATTTATTT
>CAZHCQ010000018.1:0-4022 GCA_964531415.1 uncultured Gammaproteobacteria bacterium | reverse complement strand
GGTGAAATTTAGAATTAAGAATCCGGAACTACCCGCCCGCCTTGCTTCGCAACGCGAAGCGGGCAGGAGAATTAAGAATTTAGAAAAAGGCGCGAATGTGTATATGCTTGCGTGGACAACAACGCCGTGGACATTGCCGGGAAATATCGCCTTGGCGGTGGGGGAGGAGATAACCTATTTCTTAGTAAGAAATATAAGCGACGGCAGTTTTATTATTGTGTCTGATAAGTGGTTTGATAATGAGGTAGGGGAATTTTCAAGAATGCCTGCGAGAGAGCAAGGTCAGCCAGTGTCGTATCTTTCACATGATTATCTTGAAAAGGTGAGAACACTCAAGGGTTCAGAATTAGTTGGTTTATCCTACGAACCATTGTTTGAATTCTCGCGTGAGCAAATCAAAAACGATCCAAATTTCAAAAACGCCTTCAAAGTGTATGCAGGCGATTTTGTCTCAACAGAAGAGGGAACTGGCATTGTGCATATAGCTCCGGCGTTTGGCGATGACGATTATCAATTATCTTTAAAGGAGAATTTGCCGTTTTTACAGCACGTGAATGCAGACGGTACATTTAAAGAGTATGTATCGTTTGCGCCCGGGAAAAAAGTAAAAACAAAAGAGGATCCGACTGGCGCTGATGTTGAGGTAATTAGATATCTTGATCTTCCGGAGCACAAGTTGCTTTTCAAAAAAGAAAAATACGCGCACTCATATCCGCACTGCTGGCGGTGTGATACGCCGCTTTTAAACTACGCAACAAGCTCGTGGTTTGTAAAAGTAACCGCGCTTAAAGATCGTTTGCTTGAGGCAAACGCGAAAGTTAATTGGATTCCGGAGCATATTAAAGATGGCCGTTTTGGAAAGTGGCTTGAAGGCGCGCGGGATTGGGCAATTTCTCGGTCGCGGTATTGGGGCGCGCCTCTTCCCGTATGGCGGTGCGAACATGCGGAATGTGCAGAAGTTGCAATTATAGGCAGTACTGGAGAACTAGCTAAGAAGATGCGTTTGAATAATAAAGTTGCTCAAAATTTGCATGATCTGCACCGCCCGTTTATTGACGCGGCTTCGTTTCCGTGCGAAAAGTGCACCGGCGCAATGAAGCGCGTGGATTATGTGTTTGACTGCTGGTTTGAATCGGGTTCAATGCCGTACGCAAGCGAGCTTATTTTTTCTGATTACAAAATGACGCCCCAAACCACGCGCGATGAACTGCGGCATCATATCGCTTTTCCCGCCGACTTCATCGCCGAAGGAACAGACCAAACGCGCGGCTGGTTTTATACGCTGATGGTTTTAGGTGTTGCACTGTATAACGAATCTCCTTTCAAAAATGTTATTGTAAACGGCATTATTTTGGCGGAAGACGGGCAAAAGATGTCTAAGCGCCTTAAAAATTATCCGGACCCAACGCTGGTTATGGATAAATACGGCGCAGACGCAATGCGGTTTTATTTGATGTCTTCCCCATCAGTACGCGCAGACTCATTGAATTTTAGCGAAAAAGGGGTTGATGAGGTGTATAAAAAAGTTATTTTACTCACGCTCAATGTGGTGAATTTTTGGAAAATGCACGCAAATCAATTACCAATTACCAATCACCAATTACTCATTACAACAAGCGAGTATATTTTAGACCAGTGGATTTTGGCGAGGTTGGATCAGATGAGAGAAGCAGTTGCAAAAGCTTTGGATAATTATGAAATAGACAAAGCATGCCGGCCAATTATAGAATTTATTGATGATCTTTCAACGTGGTATGTGCGAAGAAGCAGAGACAGGTTTAAACAAGAAGGCGAAGATAAAAAAGCGGCACTTGCAACATTGGGGTTTGTTTTGCGCGAATTTTCAAAGGTGATAGCGCCGATTACGCCATTTTTAGCAGAGCATGTGTATAGAGAAGTTGGCGGAGAGAAAGAGTCTGTGCATTTAGAAGAGTGGACGCAAGAGTTAAGAATCAAGAATGAAGAATTAAGAATGAAGAATCAAGAAGACATTTTAAACGCAATGATGATGATTCGGACAATATGCGAGATCGGACATAGTGTGCGTTCAGAGGCGCAAATTAAAGTGCGGCAGACATTGCGCGAGTTTAAAGTGCAGAATGGAAAATTCAACATTACGGAGGATTTTGCTGTTCTTATAGCTGATGAGTTGAACGTGCAGGAAGTAGTGCTGGCAGATAGTGTACCCGAAGGTGACGGTTGGATTTCCAAAGACGGCGTTGCGCTTTATACCGTGATTGACGCGGAGCTTGAAGACGATGGCGTTTTGCGCGAGATTGTCCGAAATATCAATAATCTTCGCAAAAAGCAAGGCTTAAGCATTCAGGATAGAGTAGGCATTATCTATGAAACTTCATCGTTAAAAATTCAAGAAGTGATAGAAAAATTCGGTGAGGAATTGCAAAAAAGCGTGCTTGCGTCTTCAATCAAAAAAGAGAGTATGCAGGAAGGCGACGAAATAAACATCAACGGCGAAATAGTAAAAATTCGGTTTGTAAGATAATTTTTTAAAACTATGTCCCAGTTAATTTTTGATATTGAAACAATCGGGGAGGATTTTGACGCGCTCGATCAAACAACGCAAGAGAATTTGTCGCACTGGATTGACGACCAGATTTTTGATGAAGACCAAAAAGCCCGCGAATTAAAGCTTTTAAAAAGCGGCATGGGGTTTTCGCCCTTAACCGGAGAAATTATCACCATTGGCATGCTGGATTACGAGAAAGGCAAAGGGGTTGTCTATTTTCAGGCGCCTTCCGAAAATATAGCTGATTTTGAAGAAGATGGGTTTATATTCAGAGCAATGAGCGAAGCGGAGATGCTTGCAAAATTTTGGGATGGCGCAAAAAAGTATAGCAGGTTTGTGAGTTTTAACGGCCGCGCGTTTGACGCGCCTTTTTTGCTTGTCCGCTCCGCGATTCATAAAATAAAGCCCACCGTGAACCTCATGCCAAACCGATATTTGCAAAATTCTTCGCATATTGATCTTTTTGATCAGCTTACTTTTTACGGCGCGGTGCGCAAGAAAGGCAGTCTGCATTTGTGGAGCAGAGCATTTGGCATTCAAAGCCCCAAAGCAGGAGGCGTTACTGGCGATGCAGTTGCTTCGCTGTTTAAGGCGGGCAAGTTTGTTGATATCGCGCGTTATAATATAGGCGATGTGCGCGCAACCCGCGATTTGTACGAATACTGGAAGGAGTATATAAATTTTCCAGGTGGTTTTTAACAGAACAAGCAGTGATTTATATAGGCGGAAATTTTAAACCGTATCCAACAGTTGAAAATATTCTTCTCGCGTCATGCCGGCGGTACGCATGTTATTTTTGATAATAAAAACAGGGACTTCTTTAGATAAAGGAATGACAATTGCACGAGCAATGTTGGGCTTAACGTAAATGTAGTGGTCTCCCTTCTGTCGATCAAAAGTAAAACCAGCACGTTCAAAAATTTTCTGCAATGTTGTTGAAGGAACAGGGACAATTTTAGGCATGGAGTAAGGTCAAGCGGCCCTTTTCAAACATGCAAAATTCGGGTGCACTGTATGCTTCGTCCTCGCCGGTGATCGCATAGCCCGCTTCATCAAGAAGATCATCAAGCACTCCGCGAGCTTGTGCTGATTCAAGAACACCTGCAAGCGCATCGTCCGCATTCTTGCGCGCTTCCTCTATGGTCGTACCGCAGGTTGATATGTCAAATTCAGGTATATATGCGACAAATAGCCCTCGTTCTTTAAAGATTTGTATGGTGAAAGAAATCTGCATAATCTTACTATAGGCACTCTGCAAAGTGCTGTCAACCGATTTTTTAAAAAGCAAGGCCATGGGTTAAATCAGCTGAAAAAAAATGAATATTTCAACCAATCAACCCATGGCTTTTTCATCCTTTGTGGGTGGCGCCCAAAATGACGCCTGCAATGATTATGATTGGTCCTGCCAGACCTATCATAATCATGTCGTATTGATCTGAGGAAAACGGCATTCCTCCGATCATCATGAATAGAATGCTCCCTCCCAGCCACCAGA
>CAZHCQ010000017.1:0-15321 GCA_964531415.1 uncultured Gammaproteobacteria bacterium | reverse complement strand
CACCCAAGCGCCGTTGCCTCCGGTGCTACCCCTTTGACCCCGGCTAAAACTTCCTCCTGAACGAATGAAACAGAGGAGAAGATGAGAGCGATCTGCGGTTTCTGTTTACCAAGCTCTCCTCGGGCTTTTTCAGCGGCTTCTTTCCCCGCCGCATGCCCATTTTTTGCAATGGATATTCCGACTCCAACTTTGAACATATATGTATGCTGGATCTGTACGACCTCTCAAGTTTTTTACCTGTTAGCCCACGGTACTTTAAGAGATATCAGATCATTATTTTTTTTATACAAAATTTGCTTTTCGGATATTTTTTCTCTACGCGGGAGAGCTCATTCTTTTTTATAAGCCCAACTTGCGCGCCGATGGTTTGTATTACTTCTGTGGCATTGAGGCTTGCATGGTAGAGGGCATCTTCTATAGTACCATGCATAAGGTATGAAGCAAGAAAGCCGGAGGAAAATGCGTCTCCCGCACCGGTTGAATTGAGCACTTTCACCGGTACAATTTTTGCGGAAAACAGCGTTGTGCCGTCATCCGCGCACGAGCCGCGCGAGCCATCTGTAATAAGCACAATGCCGCGCTGTGTTTTCTGGACGAGCCGCGCAAGCTCTCTTAGAGACGCGGATTTTTTTCTGGCAATACTACACGCCTCTTCTTTATTTAAAATGACGATATTGCTCCGTTCAATGAGCGATCGCACGGCTGATCGATGCAAAGAAAGCTCCAAACAGCCCGGGTTATACGCAAGCCGCGTTGCGGGGGTTTTATGGAGCGCGCGCAGTATTTCCGGCGCATGTGCAGAAAAATCCTGCCCCAAGGAACTTAGGTATACCCACCGTGAACGCGGGAGTTTTTTTACATGGAAGTGGTGGTTATGGTGATACGCAAATATCACCTTGTCGTTCTCATGATGCAAAATTGTTGATTCATTCACCGCGGACCCGCTCTTCCGCGCAATGAACCTCGTAGACACTTTCTCTTTCCGAAACGAGTTATACACAAAATATCCCTCCCGATCAGTTCCAATTTGGCAGATCATTGCGGTACGGAGCCCAAGTCTGCGCACCCCCACCGCAACATTTGCGGCGTTTCCGCCAAGCCGTTTTTCAATTGCTTGAATTGGAATTTTTGCGCCGGCTGAAATAACAAAAAATTGTTTTCCGTTTTTTATTTCAGATTGAATGCTTTGAGGAGGAACTACCAAAAACGTGTCTATCGTGGGGTTGCCGATTGTTATGACATCATACATAAGGGTCTATGGTATTTGTTTGAGAGTGTTTATTTTTTCAGGAATTTCTGCTTCCTCTTGCCACAGATATGACGCGGCATACAGAATGGTGGCGCCGGCGGCTTTCATGTGCGGCGCGGTCTTTTCATTGACGCCGCCATCCACAGCAATAGGAATACGAGCATCTAATTTTCGCAGTTGCTGAATTTTTATAAGTACAGACGCGTCAAATGCCTGCCCTGAAAACCCCGGTTCTACCCCCATAACAAGAACTAACGCGCTCTGCGGCAAAAACTGCTGAATAGAGGCAATCGGCGTTTTCGGGTTTATGGCTAATCCAATCTGCTTATGCATGCCGTGCGCCGTAGCAAAAACATCTTCAAGCCGGTCAGTTGCCTCTGCGTGCACAATCACCCGTTTCACCGCACGCGGAGTGAGCCATGAAAGCAAAGTGCGTTCAGGGCGATCAACCATCAAGTGAATTTCTATGTTAAGCGTGCTGTTTACTCTCACAAGATCATGAGGAGTACGCCATGTCGTGTTTGGCACAAACACGCCGTCCATCACATCAATTTGTACCCACGCGCACAGCCCTTGTATGAGTTTGAGTTTACGCTCAATATTTTTCCATGAAACTTCTAAAATTGCGGGGATAATTTCAATTGGCATGGGTGAGATGATATGCTCTATTTAAATTCCATTCTTTCATACTTTTGCACTTGCTTGAGGCGTTTGAGGTACCGTTTTTTTCGCGAAAATTTTGTTTCAAGCCATGCGTCCACAATTTTAAACGCATCTTGTGGGCTTAATGTATCTCCGCGCAGAGCAATAATGTTTACGTTGCCGTGTTCCCTGCTTTGCTTTGCTTCGGAAACAGTGTCAACAATGGGGCAATAAGCCCCTTTTACTTTGTTTGCAACAATGCTTGCGCCAACGCCATTCCCGCAAATCACTATGCCTCGATGTTTCCCCCTGGATTTTGCAACACGCTTTGCAACTTCATACGAATACAATGGATAATCTGCAGAATCTTCGTTCAATGTTCCGCAATCCATCACCCGAACGCCCTTTTTTTCCAAGTATGCTTTGAGCGCTGTTTTAAGTTGAAACCCGCGGTGATCCGCGCCGAGAATAATCATATATATAGTATATCATAAGGCGGCCATTGCCAGAGCGCGTGCGTTTTTACTTTTTTCCTGATACCTTTTGAATTACTTCTTGAAAGAGTTCATAGGGGAGAACGCCTTCTATTTTTCGGCCATTGATAAAAAAAGTGGGCGTTCCTCGCACGCCTGCAGATATGCCATCGCGATAATCTGCCTGCACTTCGTTCGTAAACTCCCGGCTCGTAAAGCATGCTGAAAATTTATCCATGTTAAGGCCAACTTGGCGCGCGTACAGCGTTAAATACTCATCGGCTAAATTGTCCTGATTTTGGAAAAGCTTGTCGTGGTATGGCCAAAATTTGCCTTGAGCATGGGCGCATTCTGCGGCTTCAGCGGCTTTTTGCGCATGCGCATGCGCGCTTATCACAGGGAAGTCGCGGTACACAAAATAAATTCTATCTTGATACTCTGAAAGCACGCGGCGGATTATCGGAAAGGCTTCTTCACAAAATGGGCATTCAAAATCTTCAAATGCCACAATCACAATTGGTGCCGAAGGCGAACCAAAAGCAGGGTCGTCACTGCTTAAAACAGTTGAAACGCCGCTCTGCCGCGCTCTGCCAACAGGGAGAGGCGCACGCGTGAGGCTGGAAGAAAGGTTGATGTCGGCAAACAGCTCATCGTTCTGGCTCACACGAACGCTTGAAAGAGAAAGCAACACTTCTTGCTTCACCCGATACGCAAGCACCAAAATGATGGAAATGTAAATGCATACGAGAATGACAACGCACAAAAACGCTATAAACCAAATGCTCACATACCATGGCGGCTTGGTGTAATTTGTTGGGTATGTATATTCTTGGGTATTCATAGCATGCACTGTACACATTTATGTATAACATAACACGTTTGAAAGCATTTAAAAACGCTTTTGCTCTTTGAGTTCACTCAAAACAAGAGAGCAAACCGAGCATACAATCAGCACATCGGCGAGGTTAAACACTGGCCAAAAGAAAAGATGAATATAATCAACAATGAATCCGTTGTATAAACGATCAAGCATATTGCTCGCCCCTCCCATAAAAATGAGAAGAAGGGTACTGGCGCGGCTTGTGTGCTGTTTTTGATATGCACGCACGGCATAAAAGAGCACCACAACGAGCATGCTGAAAATTGCAACAATCGTCACAAATTGGTCAAACACGATTCCAAATGCAATACCCTGATTCTTCACTAAGGTGAAACCAGCGCCGTTGAATAAAAAAACTTCCGTATGGGAAGTTTTTGAAAGAGCAACAAATTTGAGAAACCAATCTGCGCCAATAACACCACTGCCAATGAGAAGCGGAATGAGTTTTTTCATAGTGCTTTATGCTTCATGCACAATTATTCTCCTGTCTTCGGGCAGTGTATGCAGTGAGTTGCCGCAGGGTTTGCCAGTAAACGAGCTTCGCTTATTTCTTTTCCACAATCTGCGCATAAGCCAAAAGTTGTTCCAGAAAGCCGCTTCAGGGCATCGCTTACCTCTTTCAAACGGAGTTCCATCTTTTGAACCACGTCATTATTTTGGTCTAATGCCTCAAACCGCGAAACCTCGTCTCCTGTTTCGCTTCCGGGGTCATCTGTTTTTGCGATGTAGTTGCCCGAAATTGCGTCATCTTTATCTGCGCGCTCTTTCAGAATTGAAACAATCTCTTCAAACTCTGTGAGCAATTTTTGCCGCAACTGATCTAAAAGAAGCTGATTCATAGGAAATTTGGTAGTTTAAAAATAAATTTTTCAAATTTTCTTGATTTTAGCATGGCTTTCTAAAAATTCAAAATCATATGTTGCGTTTTCACCAAATATAAAAGGCGCGTACAACGCCCAATTTTTTAATAATTATTGGCTGTTCGCGCCCTTTGGTGGCCGTTAGACCACGGTGCGAACGCCAAAATTTTGGCATTTACATCGATTAGTCTACTTGACCATGTGCTTTTGTTCCACTTCAAAAGCTTTTCTCTACCATCGCGTGGTAATTACACATCACTCGTTTTTTTGTTTGAGGTTGTGATATTACCTTTTTTATAGATTGATCTTTTGGTTTTTTGTCCTTACTTTTTTATTTTTTATTTTTTTTGATCTTTATTTTGAATCTTGGTGGTTTCAAGATTGCTGTGCTGTCTTCTTTTTGAGAAGACGGCTCTGCGATAGTAGGGAATACCCCTCTGCACAATATGGAGATGAAGAATCGTTCTAAAAAAATAGAACTCCTCTCTTTCTCGTTATGCAGATGAGTATTCCCTCTATATACTATTATCCTATTTTGCTTTTTTGTTGTCAAGGTGCCTCGGTACTCTTTTTTCTTTACTCTGATGTAGAGAATTATAGCACAGATAATGAACTCGGTCAACTAGGGGAAAGAGGTACTTTTTATTGAAAATAAAGCAAAAAGAACAGTTGACTTTTAGATAAAATTATGACGTTGTTTGATTACAAGCTGTTTTTTAAAAAAATTCTTCAAATGAATATATATAATTATTTTAATATTAACATTTTATCCACACTAGTTACTGATAGTTCCAAAAATTTCTCCTTGTTGATTTACCCACATAAAAATTTGTTGTGGATTTGTCAACCCTTCAAAAATAGGGGGGAACTCTCGTGTGTACTGTGTAGACAAATAGAGAGAGCTCTTTGGCTCTACTTTACTCTGCAGAGTGCCGAGAAACTCATGGCGTGCACCCATGGCAGTCTTCAAAAGCGCAAGAGAATCGCTTAACCACAGCACCGGCCATTGTTGCAAGTACGCAAATTCTACGCCATGAACTTGTACAAAACGTATGACTCCTTGGCTCGTCTGCTCTTCATGCCATAGAAACGCCTCTTCAGCCCCGCGTAATTCCACCACCTCAAGCCCGCCTGTGAGCGTTGCTCCGTACTCAACCATGAACTTGTTGCCTAAAAACGTACTCACTTTATGCTCTAGTGCTTCTAAACTATTTTCTGTAGCTACAAAGCGTAACACATAGTTATATAAGAGCGGTTGTTCGTCGTTTTTGAATACATAAAGCTCTTGGAGCACGCCAAGGGAGCGAAACAACTCTCCAGCTTGCTTCGCATTAAATTGTTCAAGCATTTGATCCTTTTGCGCAAGGAGCGTGTACAACAGCGGAAGCGCGTCAGGGCTGTATACCCAAAGCGCAAGATTTTTTGGTAGACCCTCAAGCGCAATACGATCAATGCTTTGAGGCGAAAAATGTGAGTCATTTCCTCTATAAAATTGCATGGCTTCAGGCGAATACATAAATACGCGTATGTAATGCAGTGTGTTATCTTGCATAGAAAGGTCATACGGCGCGCTCACTATGCTTTCAAAGCTTCCCAAATTTTTAACGCCATATCTAAAAATCTCGCTCTTAAGCAATTTTGGATATGCTGAATCTTCATGAACAGGCTTGCTGATCATCTCCAACAGTTCTTTCAGGTGAAAAGACTTTATAATAAGTTCTTGCTTTTGAAGATACGCATAATACTCGGAAGGTTCATTTTTCACGCTATTGTCCACGTTTATGTGTGCACGCGTGCGTTTATATATGGCGCTGTTGCCAAATTCAAACTGAAACGCGAAGCCTTGAGGAGGAAACAACTCTTCAGGAATCTTTGTTTTGATAATCACCCCTGGGGATTGAGGCGATATGGGGGTATAAAAAAAAGCAACTTCTTTCGCATGAGCACGTACAAAACTCTCAAGAGGTGCAGTTTGTTCAAGGAAAAAATCCGGAGCGAGCTCTTTGATGATCCGAATGTTTGGCACAGCAGAAGGATCCCATACGGTATGTGGGTTAAAATAAACAACGCGTGTTGCCGAACCAGGAATATACCCTAAAAGATTCAGGGGTTTTTTGTTTTTCCATACATAAAATACCCCAACCGCAAGCCCCATTACAAGCAATACAGTGAAAGCACCAAAAAGTACAAAATATTTTCTTTTTGCCATGAGTGCGCCTCAATGAGAAAAACAGCAGGAGCACTCATGCGCTTTCCCTGCTGGTTCCTCATTTCACAACTTTGAGTTATATATTCCTTGAATTTTTCTAATAACGGCTGCGGCTCCGCGGCCTGCCTCCTGGGCGATCAGTGTCTCCGCCGTGCCGTCTTTGATCGTGTTGCTGAAAATTGCGTTCTCCTCCTTGCGCCTCTTCGCCGCATCCTTTAACGCCGATGATACACAGATTGATGCGATTACGCTCATCAATTTCAAACACCTTTACGTTGAGTTTATCGCCAAGATGAATGTGGTCGTTAATATTGTCTATACGCTGTTCCGAAATTCGCGATATATGCACCATGCCGTCTTTTCCCGGTAGTAACTCAACGAACACGCCGAAATCCTCAACCCGAACTACTTTCCCGATAAATTCTTCTCCAGCCTTAATTTCCCGCGTCATGTTGACGATGATGGTCTGCGCCTCTTGTGCACCCTCCTCTATCGCAGACGTAATAAGCACCGTGCCGTCTGGCTCAATATCAATCTGCACTCCTGTTTTTGCAATAATTTCATTGATGGTTTTGCCGCCAGGGCCTATAACAAGCCCGATTTTTGCAGGATCAATTTTGAAGCTGATAATTCGCGGCGCATAGGGGGACAGTGTAGTGCGCGGAGCATGGATTGCCTTCTGCAATACGTCTAAAATTTGTAAACGTGCATCATGCGCCTGCGAGAATGTCTTCTGAATCAGTTCCATGGAAAGACCAGTTGTTTTTGTGTCAAGCTGGATCGCGGTGATTCCGTCCCTGGTGCCGGCAACTTTAAAATCCATTCCTCCCTCGCCGTCTTCAAGATCCTGCAAATCAGTTATCACTTTCCACTTTCCTGATTGATCTGACGCAAGCCCCATTGCAATGCCGGCAACTGGTTTTTTAATTGGCACAGCCGCGTCCATAAGCGCCAAAGACGAACCGCATACCGATGCCATTGAGGAAGATCCGTTTGAGCTTAATACTTCAGACACCACGCGTATGGTGTAAGGGAAATCTTTTGCGTCTGGCAAAACTGGAAGAAGTGCCCGTTCCGCAAGAGCGCCATGCCCAATTTCTCTTCTCCCTGGCCCGCGGAGAGGACGTGCTTCTCCAACGCTAAAGGGCGGAAAGTTATAATGATGCATGTACCGTTTTTTCTCATTGATTTCCATGCCGTCAACAATCTGCTGGTCGCCTGGGGAACCGAGCGTTACAACAGAGAGCACCTGCGTTTCACCGCGGCTAAATAAGCCTGACCCATGCGTGCGAGGCAAAAGGCTTACTTCTGCTGAAAGCGGGCGGATTGCCTCTGCTGATCTGCCGTCAACTCGTTTTCCTTCTTCAATAATAGCCCGCGTTACCTCCGCTTCTACAAAAGATTTTACATCCAGAAGCGCAATTTTGCGTTTTTCTTTGCCTATCTGTTCTGTCATCAAATATGCATCCAATGCCTTTGAAAGCGCAACGAGAAGGTCTCCCCGTTCGCGTTTTGTTGCCTTCGGAGAACCAAAAATAAACGTGTGCGCATTTTCTTTCAAAAATGCCCTGCTCTTTGCAAGCACTTCATCAAGAGAGGTTTTGTCCTCACCTCCGGCAGATTCATCCTCAAGCAGAATCTCCTTTTGAGGAGGATTCACTTTTTGAGGCTTCATTTCTGATGCAATTGCCGAGATAAAGCTTACTACCTTTTTAAGATGCGTGTTTGCAAATTCTATTGCAGCATACATTTTCTCTTCGGTAACTTCACACGCGCCTGCTTCAAGCATCACAACGCTTTCTCCATTCCCGGCAACAGTCAGCTCCATTGAGCTTTTCTCTGCCTCATCATAGGTTGGATTGAGAACAAATGTATCGTCAATAATGCCAACAGAGCATGAGGCAATCGGCCCGCTCCACGGAATCTCCGAGAGGGCAAGCACGATAGAACCCGCAATCAAAGCGGGCACGTCCGGATCATTTTTTTCATCAAAAGAAAGGACGCTTGCGATTATTTGCACGTCGTTTTTTGTTTTTTTATCAAATAACGGCCGCAACGCCCGATCAACAAGCCGCGACGTTAACACAGCCTGATCAGATGGCCGTCCCTCGCGCTTGATAAACCGAGATCCCTTAATTCTTCCAGACGCGTACATTTTTTCTTCATACTCAACCATGAGCGGGAAAAAATCAATCCCTTCACGCGCCTCCGGCGACATGACCACGGTTGCAAGCACCACCGTATCCTCATACTGCACCGTTACCGAGGAATTTGCCTGGAGAGCGAGCTTTCCAGTTTGCACGGTAAGTTTTCTTCCCCCAAAGTCCATCTCCCATGTTTTCACTTCCGACATAGATTCATTGCGAGCGCCCCATTACCGTGTTTTTGTGTAGAAACTACAGACTAATGCATACGCTCTCATAATACCAAAAAAGTATTTTTTGAACCTATGCCTTGATTAGTCTATCTGTCTTTACGCAAAACTGCGATATAAGGGCGGCATTAAAAAATTAAAAATAAAATACACTCTATCAAAATTATTTTTGAAGCAAACGCTATCTTTTCGCTTTATTGCCACCGGCAATTAAAAACTGTCCTTTGCTTCTGCTTAAATCCGTGTACTCGTCCGCAATTTCTTTCAAGTGTGCGTTTGTGGTTTCTCCAAAGCCCATGACCTCTACCAATAGTCCATGATACTGCAGATATTCTACTGCCGGGACAAAGTCTCCATCGCCGGTAACAAACACCACCACATCAAGCTGGCGCGACATCTTAATCGCATCAATGGTAATGCCAACGTCCCAGTCGCCCTTTTTGGTGCCGTCTTGAAAATATTGGAGATCTTTTATTTTGACCTCAAAGCCTTGCTTATCAAGAGCTGAATAAAATTTGATCTCCTCTGCCGTTTCAAGCGCTTTGATCACATACGATGTTGCGCGAATAAGCATTCTCCCTGATACGGCATCTTTTAAAATAGCGCCGAAATCAACTTTCGCGTCAAAAAGATTTTTTGCAGAGTAGTACATATTTTGCACGTCTACAAATACGCCAACTCGCTGATTTTTATGTTTAATCATTGTATTTCATTATATATATACGTTGCCCTTACTCTGCTATTTTTCCCTCATCTGGTTTCGCATCAACGATGTCTTCTTCTATTGCCTCGCTTTCTTCTATTTGCAAAATTGCGGGCATCTTGTTTTTATACCGAATTTTGAGCTCTTGAATGATCTTTTCAAAACTTGCTTTATTCTCCCTTTCTAAATAATGCAGGAGCCGTCTTCGCTGGCTTACTTTTTTAATGAGCCCTCGGCGCGAAGAAAAATCTTTACGGTGCGTTTTTAAATGTTTTGAAAGCTCATTAATTTCATGGGTTAAAATTGCTATTTGCACCTCGGTTGAGCCGGTATCCGTTGCATGAGTCTTAAATTTGGTAATGATTTTATTTTTAACCGTTTTATTGAGCATAGTGATGAATACAAATTTCCGAGTACCCTCAGGCAACCTTATGATGCATGATAACCAAGAAACCGTATCGTTAAATAAATAATGCTATTAAAGTCAAGTTACCATAAAAGAAAATATAGTCAACCCGTTTTATTGTAACTATTCAGTTCTTTCCAGTGAATTTTTTCAAATGGCTTAAACAAGGGATTTTTTAAAAACGCTTTAAAATTTTTTGAAGCAAAAAATGCCTTATTTAAGCCAAACTGAATTTTTTACTGGAAAATACTGAATAGTTACGTTTGATTGTAAGTGTTCACTGTATAAAGAAATGTCGTAAAATACCTTATTCCTTGATGCCATTTCGTACATCTTGTGTTATCCCCGCCCCCAATCGTGGCTGAGGGCAGGCTCCATCGTGGATCCAGAATTGTTGCTGTTTTAGGCTAGATTCCCGCTTTCGCGGGAATGACACAGTGAGCAGTTACGTTTGATTTATTTCTACCACCACTAACCGATGATCAGAGCCGTAGCAATTTTTATATACTGTGGCATTTTTTACCATCCAGCGTTCTGGCGCCAAGATATGATCTAAATGCATTTGCGAGAGAGGGTGAGTTACTTGTTTCTCATAACAGAGTTGTAAATGGTGCTGCTTTGCAAAATGCGTCAGTAAATTATATTCTTCAATCAGGTACTCTCTCCACGAGTATCTATACACTAACCCAACGAGAGCATTGAGAATAGGAGTGGCAAACGTATTAAAATCTCCGCATATCATTGTACCATTTTTAATAAAGTGTTCTTGAACCTCTTTAAGTTGCGAGAAGCGATGAAACGGACCAGTGCTGGATGCTAAGTGGAGATTAAAGACACGTATCTTTTCTCCGTTAGTTTCAAAATCGGCGTACTGAAAATTAAACGCCTCTGTAGACACTTTTATTTGGGGTAGCTGGGTGAGCGCTAAACATGGCTTTGTCTTTATCTTAAAAGATACAGCGCGAACGGCGGTTGGCTTTTGTTTGCTCAACACCGCTTTCCAAAAAATCTCTTTTCCAATATGTAGATCTACTGCAAAGACACACGAATAAGTGTGTATAGTTTGCAAATACCGCACTGTTTCTTCCCGCAATTCCTGAAGACATATAATGTCAGCATCCAGTGATAACAAAAAGTCAATCGCCTCGCTTTGTCGTCTATTTTTTGGCCAGAGATTCCATGTAGCTATTTTCATACAATGCCAAGAATGAGTTAACTGTACTTCTTCAGTACAAACTGCTTATTTGCGGCAGTGAGGGGGCGGAGGGAGCGGTGTGCATGCTTGGCGCGGGAGCAGTACCCTTATCCCGTAACCGGGCGAGCAATTCCTCGCGCTTGCGTATAGGCTCTGGAAGACGAGAAAGCCGCACTTCTTCCAGCCGTTTTAACGCATCGGGCGCTTCCCCTTTTTCCAGAGACTCTATGCGCCTCCGCATCAGATCAAGCCGTTTTAACCGCGCGGCTAAAAGCGGATTTGGCGCCGCTCCTTGCTCTTTCGTGTGCTTGGCGTTGATGAGAGCGCTTAATTCATGCGCCGCTTGAAGCTGATTCCGCCCAAGGCGATTCAAATAATATCTGCCAAACCAGCCTCGCTTGGCGCAAAACGCAAGAAAGTCCCTAAATTTACTCTCATAAACTGGTCTATTAAAATGCCACATCCCCCAAAATCCGGCCTTTTTAATAGCTCTTATTTCCGCCTTGGTAAAATAATTTCCTCTTCTCCAAGGGTGCGCTCTTTTGAATCTCTCCCAAAAAATTTCGTGTGTGCGGCGTAAGATGTCGGGGTTGAGTCTTCTATTATAGAGCATAGGAGGATGGGTTAATTATCAATTCGTATTTGTTTTGAAAGAGACGTTTGTTCATTCAAAAATATCACTTGGCCATTTTTATCTTTCATCACAAGCTGAAGCACGTACGTATAAACACCCGGGCGCAAATCTTTTACCTTCATCGTAAATTCATACACGGCTTCTGCGCCCGGCTGTATCAATTCTGTGCGCGGTTTTAAAGACACGGCCGCAATGTCTTTACTTACCCAATCGTGCGCATCGTAAAAATCGCTTCCTCCCCCTGAAATAGCAAGCACTTGAAGCCCTGTCTTTTTTCGCGTCCACGCTTTTTTGCCCGTATTTTTAATCGTCATTTTGGCAGGGATAACATTCCACTTATTTCGCACCGCAATTTTGAAATTATCTGATACAATGCGCGCGCTGTAATCTGCCGGCACAACCTCAACATTCAATTCTATCCCGCCTCCCCGCATGTTCTGATCGCCGTACTCAAGCTGAACGCGCAGAACGTGTTTGCCAACAGCGCTTCCGGCAAGCGTAAATTTGAACTCATATATTTCTGACGGGGGCACATCCCGCGCAAGCTGAATATTGCCAAAATCGTCCTGCCAATCAGATCCCTTGAGCGGAAGTTTATTCCCTTTTGAATCTGTAATTTTTAACCGCACGTCTCCTTTTTTCCATTGCGACGCCCCTGCATTTAAGAATGAGATTGAAAATTCTGACACCGTCCCTTCAAGCACGGTTTTTGGGGCTTTTGTTGCCTGCCAAACTGCAACATAGAGTGTTGAAGGATCAACCGCGGGCGGAGGAGTGCTCACTTTTGCAACCGGGTTAATATACACGATTGGATCCCCTGTTTCGTGCAAGTCCAAAGACGCTTGGGATACGCTTGTAAAAAGCAAGAGCTTGTCCTTACCTAAAAGCCCGGTGATATCCTCCTCGCTTTGGATAGGAAGCTTCATGCCGTTTGATATGATATAAGATTTCCCCGCAGGGGATTTCACCAACGCGCCGTTTTTGAAGAACATGGGGTGATCTTCAACCATTGTGTCAAGCAGGCTTTGTTCAATTTCAACAGGGGGCTGTCTGTTGAAATTCACTTTATAAATGCTCTCGTCTGGAATACGGCGCTTTCGCCCATCCTGCACAAAAAACAGGTCAACGCTGTCTTTTGCTTTGACTAAAGCGCTCGCGGGAAAAAGCGCTTGCGGCCCAATCGGATAGCCCACGTCATATCCTGCTAAATCGCTGTCACTTACATACATTACTTCTTCCGGATTAAAGCCAAGCATACGAAACGTTTCGTCGTCTTTCATCGGACGAATTTCTTCGTCAACAACCAAGTACTTCTGGCCATTTGGGGTTTGAATCAACGCATAGTTGAAAAATTTGATTTCAGGCCCAAGCGGATACTCATTTAAATCTTTGTCCGACACATACACCGCTTCCTCTATCGCGTGATTTGCAAGAAAGCTTGCGCGGGAAACATATTTTCGCCGCTCGCCGTCTTTCACAAGCCATAAAACGTCCGAGCTGTCGCGCAGAACAATTCCATCAGGATATTTTTTCTTTCCAAAATATTTGTACCACAGCCGTCCAAAAAAAGAATTCCCTCCAATGCCGTCTTTTCCCCCATGCCACGGCGTGTAAATAAACAAATTTCTTGTTGCGTTGTTTTCAGGAGTTACGGTAATTCCGTCTTTTGTTACAAACGGCTTTCCTACTTGAATGCCAAAGCTGGCAAATTTGCGGATATAATCATGCTGTACCGATGCGAGCGCCTCTACCTGGTTGGCAAAGCCGGCGTACTTGCTGTTCAAGGAGCAATTATCGCAGGCAGAGAAGCCGGTTGCCCACTTGAGCGCCCGCTCCCATGACGCATCCGAAATGAATTTGTGTTTCCGAATGAGCGCTTGCTCGTGATCAAGCTTGGCAAGAAGAAATTTTGGGCTCACGCCATTGCGCTGCGCCGCGCCGTAAATAATTTCCGCGGCGGATTTTTTCGTTCCATCTAGGTCTGTTGTGCTATAGTCTGCAAGAAGGCTTTCATACCGTTCCAAAAAATTTTGGATTTCGGTAAGCGTCATGCTGTCTTTATTAAACAGCTCGCCATCAGATATAATATTATTCGGGTTGAACTCGTACGCATACACGGCCCGCCCGAAGGATGCGCCAAAAAAGCTTGCGAGAATAATTAAAAAGCAAAGCCCTCCCTTGAGGCTTTGAAAATGAGCGAGCATACTTTTTTTTACATTGTTTTTCACTTCTTCTATAATATATAACATTAGTTCAATTGACAATCAATTGGAGTTACACGAAGCATATGCTCTACAATTATAGAATGAAGTGGAGCATCGTTTTAATCATCGGCATGAGAATTTGTTTAAGCAGTTTCCGATCATCTATTTTGCTTACATTTCACACTAATTACCAAAAATTTGGAACTGCCTTTCCAGATATGGTAATCGGCATAATGTCCGCCTTTATCTCTTTACAAGTGAGGAATACGGATTATGTGCGTGCCATTAACTTAGCTATCATTGCGGCTTCAACCACTTTCGGTTCTAACATCTATAACATCGTGCATGCGGTCTGGTGCATATATCGGCAAAATTTAGCAAATCTGAAACACAAGGCAGTACTTATGTTTCCGCCCTTTAAGGCTTGCGGGAGCTTAAAACCAATTGAGGAGCACGATACTAAACCTTCAATAAGAGAAGTGGATGGTGCAATTCGCGTTTTAACGGCTCTCACTTTACTGACTGCTTTTGTGGCAATAAGCATGGTTTTATTCGGCCAAGTCAAAGGCGCGGGGGGGAAAATTTTAGGCGATCTTTATCAGTTGATCCTGCCCGCAGGCATCGCCTTATTTCTACTTTGTGCAGGCATTCTTTTCTATTTTCGCAAGAGTCATCGTCCCGAATCGCCGATTAAAGAAATTAAGGCCGCATCGGTGACGCTATCGTAGGCGTAGCTATGGATAACATCGTTACAATCATGGGTGCAGCCATCGTGGCTATTATGGGCGGCATTTTTTTTGGCAGCAACTCACTTATCCTCATTTTTATTATCATTTTGACAGCCAATGCGCTTCTTATTGAGCAGATTTCCAAGCTTAAAAATAGTTTGCGGACCGTAAAATAAAGATGAACAGAGAGATGAATACAAAAAAAATAATTCAGATACTTCAAAAAACATATCCGCGCGCGCAGTGTTCGCTCAATTTTAAAACCCCCTGGGAATTGCTTATCGCAACAATTCTTTCGGCGCAATGCACGGATGAGCGCGTGAATAAGGTTACTTGCGAACTGTTTCAAAAATTTCCGTCTGTTTCAGCATACGCCGGGGCTGATAGCAAAGATATTGAACAGGCGGTGTTTTCTACGGGATTTTATAAAAACAAAGCAAAGGCAATTCAGCAGTCCGCGCGGATAATTTTAGAAAAATTTAACGGACGCGTGCCCCAGACGATGGAGGAGCTGTTGGAGCTTCCCGGGGTTGCGCGAAAAACCGCAAATGTTGTTTTAGGAAATGGGTTTGGCGTAGTTGAAGGCATTGTTGTTGACACGCATGTTTCGCGCATTGCAGGCAGGCTTGGCTGGAGCCGCGAAAAAAATCCGGTGAAAATAGAGCAGGATCTCATGGCGTGTATTCCAAAAAAAACTGGCTTGCAGTTTCTCATCTGCTCATTGCGCACGGGCGAAAAACCTGCACTGCCCGAAAACCCTCCTG
>CAZHCQ010000016.1:0-12786 GCA_964531415.1 uncultured Gammaproteobacteria bacterium | reverse complement strand
ATTTTCCATACAGAACAAAATGACCAGCGAACTACCGCTTGCAGAACAAAAAGGAGACCATCTCCAAAAAATAGCTCGCCTGCTTGATATTTCAGAAGATCAAATGAACCAAGAGGCGGAGCTTGAAACTCTCCTTCAATTTCTTGCGCACATTGACAGAACCAAAGAAGACACTGCGTGGATTCAAACCCTCGCGCTTTCGCTTATTGACACCGAGCGTACGCGTATTGAAGACGCAAAATCGCAGCTTAGCAATTATACAGATACACTGCGCTTCCAACTGGACACAGAACAAAATCGCATTGCAGATAAAATAGGAAAGCTAGAAAGTAAAATTGTTGATCTTCAAGAAGAGCAACACGCGCTTGAGCACCGTGATATGAAAGCTCGCCAAATGAAAGGCAAGCCATCCGAGACACAGATTGAAATACAATCTGCGCGTCTTACCAAACAAATAAACGACGCGCAGAGGGAGCTTGATGCGTTGAGTGAACAACTGGAACAAAGCCCTCAAATCATAAACATTCTCCGACAAATAGAGCAAAACGAAGGAGAGTATAATGAATCATTAACTGCACAAGAAGCACTGGATCAGTCATTCCTTGCGCAATGCCAAAAACTTGATCAAGAACAGCTCTATTTTGAAACCATGCAGACGCTCTTTAGGATATCTGCAATCACGCACGAGCAAGACTTTACAACCGCAGTGTATGAAGCAAACGAAACAGATGAAGAAATTTTAAACTTAGCAACGTCTGAAGTGGAAGAACTCGCGGCTGATCTGATGCCCTTGTTCACGCCAAAGACCCAAGAAGAATTGCTCACTTTTGCGCAAAAGAACGCTCTTATTCGCCCCGCGCCTGAAGGTGGAGAAGAAGAGGGGAAAAAGGTGCGCGGCGATGAAGAGGCATACACTCCAATCACCGTTTTTGAAGCGGCGGAAAAATTTATTGCGCGCGTATGCGGGCAAGGCGAAGGAACTTCCAAAATGCCACAATTTTTAAAAATTAAATCACCAGTACTACAGCTCGCAGGTCAACTTACAGGATGTGAAGAGGGGCAAGAAGAACCGTTGATCAAGCAGATTGAAACATATTTCAACGCTGTGCACGCCGCGCTCAACGCAATCCATGATCAGGCTAAATCGCTCGATCGTGTACTAGACGACCCTTCGCTCGTAGAGAGAAAAATCGCTGAATGGAAACGCTTTCTTACACTTATACTTCCGGATTTGCAAACGCCTTTTCAAGAGATACATCTGACCAAAATTCCAAGCAAGATTGGAGTTGTAAGCCAGGAAAGAGCTGTCGCGCACTGTGCACTCCAGGCAGAACTCTATGAAAGCACTGATATGGAAGCCGTTATACACGCGACTGCACAGGAACATGGAGTGAAGATGAATCCTGATATACGGCTTGTCCGTCTCCCCACGACAGAAGAAAATGCAAGCGAGCATCACACTGATCGCAAAAAATCCTATCTCGTGCCTTTTTTAGAAATACATCCTCTCAATATATACGGCGGCAAAACCCTGTGCACGATTGTTGATCCACAAAAGGGATATCCGCACCTGCCCTATATCAGTTTTCCTGATTTTGCCTCAAAAGCAGAGAAAATCGTGCAAAAGGTTAAACAGAGTGAACGAGCAATCCAAAAGCGCACACACCGGCAGAGAAACATTCAGACCACCACAGACAAGAGTATGGAATATAAACACGAACTCATCCTGCTTACTCGGGAATACGGAGTTGCGCTTGGAGAACTTCTGTACGGAATGTCCTCTTCTGCGCTCTTAAACAATATTCCAAACACAAAGCTGGAGCTGACGGAGGATGAACAAGATACAATGCTCACGCTTTCAAAAAAGGCCTTTAAAGAAACAATTGCCGAATATCTAGAAGAAAACGGAGTGCTGGCAACATCGTGCGAAAATTTCCAAAGCATTCTAGAAACTATGGCAGAACGCTCTCTAAACTATCTGAAAACAATGCTTCAAGAATCTGAAGAAAATGGGCTTTACTGCCATGGACTTCTTCAATTCTGGGTAATAGCGGGGAGAAAATTTGGGCCGTTCTTCGGACACGGGGCACACCATGAACTCATGCTTACGCTCACTCGTGAACATGTGAACACAATGATGAGCCTGCTCATAAATAAATGGTTTACCCCTTGCCTTCAAAGAGTTCTGCCGGATATCAACCCAGCGCAACAGCTTATCGCACTACCTGACATTGACGCCAATCCTATTCCAACTCTTAAAGCGCTCCTTCTGCCAACTGAACTCTGGATGGCTACGCGTGCCCTTGCCAAGCATGACATGGAACAGACGCAAAAATCCGCAGGCGCGGAGAGCATAACGCCTCAAAAAACAAAACCAGAAATCCAGCAA
This sequence comes from uncultured Gammaproteobacteria bacterium, assembly GCA_964531415.1. Classification (GTDB taxonomy): domain Bacteria; phylum Patescibacteriota; class Patescibacteriia; order UBA9629; family CAZHCQ01; genus CAZHCQ01. The sequence goes on along the minus strand of CAZHCQ010000016.1, from coordinate 10,397 downwards.
GCCCGCAGGGAAGAGTTTATATTGGGAACCACTACCCATGACGAGCTTTTCAAGCTTTTTATAGATGCTGGATATGAAGACCTCGCTGTTGCCAAGCAAAGCAGGGAAATCAGGGTTCCTGGAAGATCTCCAGAGCAATGGGTGAAGCGAACAGTAGACTATTATAAAATTACGCCTGATGGAGCCGCATTATTTTGGAGCGATCTGTGCGATGGAACATTGCTCAAAAACATATATAAAGCTCTTTCTTCAATACACGCTTAGAAAGAACACTGCTATACTTATATGCTTGTAAAAAAGGGGGGATAGAGATATCCGCCCTCTACCAATCTTTCTGATTTGGATCCTCTTTTGGTGAAGGAGTACCTTGTGATCCGAAAAACTGGTTAAAAAACGGATCGTTTTTAAAAACATCAAACGGATCGTTCTCTTGGTTGGGCGAAACGCCGCGGCGGTTAAAGTATTGCTGTATATTTTTTTCATCTCCCTGCAGTTGTTGCATATAATACTCAAGCTCTTGGCGCTGTTTTTCAGTTAATCCCTGGTCTTTTTGGCCTTCCCCGCTTTGCCCTCCCTGCGCATTTTGGCTATCTTGTTCTTTTCCGGATTGCTCATCTTGCCCATTCTTCTTGCCTTGCTCCGCGCCTTGGCCCTCTTTAGAGCCTTTCGTATCCTGATTTCCCTCTGATTTCGCTTGATCTTCTTTGCCCTGCCCATCTCCAGTTTTTCCCTGTTCCTGTTGTTCTGCCTGTGCAAGCTTTTTTTTCACAAATTCCAAATTATCTTTTGTTGGCTGATCGTTTGGCGAAAGCGCAAGCGCCTGTTCATAGCTTGCAATGCTTTTTTGCCACAGCTCTTTCTGCTTGTCTTTATCTTCTAATTTTTCTCCCATCCGGTAATACGCGTTTCCCCGATTATAAAAATAGCGGAAATCTTTTGCATTTGCCGCGCCTGCTTGGGCAAATTTTTCCAAAGCTTTATCAAACTCTTCCAGTTTATACAGCGATGCGCCTTCGTTATTTTGCCCGATGTCTTCAAATGCGCCGCTCTCGCCGGCGCGCGCAAACAGTTTCTGTGCATGCGCATATTCACCCAAACGATACTCGGAAATGCCTTTTTTATTTACATACGCAAAATAATAATCCTTAATGCCGCACCCAGAAAGCATAAATACAAGTACGCCAAGCACTGTTGCTTTGCCGCCCCAGTGCGCCCACTGCCGCACAAAAGAGAGAACGCCGTAATCAAGAAAAAAATCAGCAACAAGCGCACTAAAAATAATCCATGCAATAATCGGAAACAATTCTCTTCGCGCGGTAACATCTTTTACCTGAATCGTTGTTTTTTGGAGCTTGTCAATTTCACTACCGATGCGGCTTAAATCATCAATGCTTTGCGCATGGAAATATGTTCCGTTCGTAATTAACGCAATTTCCTTGAGCGGGCCGATCTCAAGCTTGGTTTTTACCACTTCGCCTTGAAAGGTTTTATATTGCATCCTGCCGAATAAGTCCGGCCCTTCGGGAATGGGGCTTCCTTCAGTACTTCCCATGCCAACGGTAAAAATTTGAATGCCGTCATCTTTTGCGATCTTTGCCGCAGATGAGTAATCGCTGTGTTCCTCATCTCCGCCGTCGGTAATGAGAATAATTGTTTTTGAACGCTGATCTTCATGCTTAAAACGATCCAGACTTGCTTTGATAGCGCCTGCAAGATCCGTTCCCTGCTTTTCAACAATGTCAAAATTGACGCCCTCAAGCAGGGTCAAAAATGCTTCATGATCCGTAGTCAGCGGCACGGTTACAAATGCGTCTTTTGCAAAAGACACTAAAGATACGCGGTCGCTCTCCCTCTTTTGCACAAACCGCGCAATCATCTCTTTTGCCGCGGCAAGGCGGTCTGCCTGCGGATTTCCAGAGCTGAAATCAAGCGCTTTCATACTGTTTGAAACATCAAGCGCAATCACAATATCGCTTCCCTCTGCAGAAACGTCCTGTTTTATTGCGCCACCCTGCAGACGCAAAAGCATAAGCGCAATCAGCACAAGCACGCCAAGCTGAATTCCTTCACGGCACCTGTCAACCCATGTTTTCCTCCTGTATCCGCGAACAGACGCAAGCAAATCTTTGTCAATCAGGCGGTAGAGTTTTTTTTGCGAGTGCAAAAATACAAAAACTCCCCAGCCCAGCACAAACACAAGAGGAAACAACACAAGGATAAGATAGAAATTTGCAAAATGCATAAGGGGTATTGGGCGTTCCGCGGAACGCCCCTTGTGGGGATGGGCGCGATTATATCGCGCCCATCCGATTATGCGTACACCCGCAAAACCGTTCTTCTTAAAATAAATTCCGCCAAAAACAACGCAAGCAGGAGCCATGCGTACGGTTCATATCCTTCTTTATACTGCGTATAATGCGTTGTTTCAATATCTTTTTTTTCAAGCCTGCCTATTTCCTTAAAAATAGCCGCAAATTTTGCGTTATCGTCTGCGCGATAATACGCCCCGCCGGTAGCCTCTGCAATGCTTTTCAAGGTCTTTTCATCAACGCTGGATTTTTGAAAAGAGCCATCCGCATTCCGCACATACTGCTTCTGCCCGAACTGGTCAATATAGGGTACAAGCGCGCCGCTTTCGCTACCGATGCCGATGGTATAAATCTTCACGCCTTTTTCTTTTGCAAGCCGCGCTACAATAAGAGGGTCAAGCCCGGTGTTTGATTCTCCGTCAGTTAAAAGAATAATCACTTTTGAACGATCCTTCGATTTTTGAAGCTTAAAAAGCGAGGTGCTCAACGCATTGCCAATGCCGGTGCCGTTTAAACCGCGCACATTTTGGTTAATGCTCTCGGTGCTCATTTCCTCTAAATAGTGCGTCAAAATATCGTAATCAAACGTAAGCGGCGCCTGTGTGAACGCGCGCCCGGCAAACACCACAAGCCCTACGCGGTCGCTTGAAATGCCTTGAATGAATTGTTTGACGGTTTCTTTTGCCGCGCTGATGCGGTTCGGCTTTAAATCCTCGGCAAGCATGCTTCCAGAAACGTCAAACGCGATAATCATATCTATCCCTTGTTTGGTGGTTTTTACTTTTTCAGAACCAGTTTGCGGACGGGCAAGAATTATTATAGCGCACGCTAAAACTGTTACACGCAAAATAAACACACTATGGCGCAAAACGCCCGCGCGCGATTTTTTAAATATCGCCTTCATTCCCGCAAACGAACCGACTCGCAAAGCAGGTACGTTCTTGAGGCTCAAAATATACAAAACCGCAATGAGCGGCACAATCGCGAGAAACCATAAAAACTGTGGATGTAAAAAACGCATAGTTCACGTATACGATAGTATAACGCTCTATGGCGAGATTGCAAAAAAGCAAATCCTACGCTAAAATAGGGTTATGAAATTTTATACCTTTAAAATTTCCTCCCCACAATCCCCTGCGCCATGGCAAACACTGCTTCGGCGTCTTTTTTCTGCGCCTCAACCCCTGCAAACTCATACCGGTAGCAAAGCTCAAAAAACAGCGGCAACTCGGAAATAGTTGAGAATGTTTTTAAAAGTTCAAATGAAGTCATTTCCTGTGCATTTATGCTGTGTATCCCGCCCAGATACTCCTTCACAATTCCACTCACCTCTACAAAATACTCATCAAAACGAGATGCTTCCAGAAGCTTTCGCGCTTTTGAAAGACGCACCTGCGCCCGGGCTTTATAATCAATCTGCGGCAGCGGATCCGGGCGTTTTACTATGCTTTGCGCTCTCCCTGTTCTTCTTCTATATATCCAATACATGAGCAAAAAAGCAAGCACGCACACAATCAGCCCAAACAAAACGTACAGCGGCACATACGAAATACGAGGAGAAATTGGAGGCACAATATCATGAATGTCTTCCATACATTACTTTTCATTAAACACTATTCACTATCTCGCTGCACGCTGTCGGCGCTTGAAAAAAAGAAACAGCGTATGATACAAATTTTCGTTCGTTGCAATCTCTATACTCTCCACGCGAAATTTTTGCAAGAGCTTTTTATTCTCGTCAAATAGCCTCTTTTGCGCCCGCTCATACAGCTTTAAAAGCCTTTCACTTCGCGCGTTTACCACATACCGCTCTCCAGTTTCGCCGTCCTCAAACGCAATCAAACCCATTTTCGGAATTGCAGTATCAAGCGCATCTTTAAGCTGTACGATAATCAAATCATGCCGCGCGTTTGCTACTTTTATCCTCTGCAGATACGGGTCCATCGGCTCCAAAAAATCAGACACAAAAAAACAGAGAGCGCTTTTTTTAATGGCTTTGCTCACATGCGTAAATGCCATTGCGTAATCTGTTTTTTTGCCGGAAAAATCATATTCCGTCAGATCGCGCAAAATGCGGAGCACGTGCTTTCTCCCCTTTGCCGGCGGCACATAGGTTTCAATCACGTCTGAAAAAATAATGAGCCCTATTTTATCGTTGTTTTTAATCGCTGAAAACGCGATAGTCGCGCAAAACCGCAGGAGCAAATCTTTTTTTAACATTCCGCGTGAACCGCTCAAGAGCGACCCTGACCCGTCAACCGCAAGAATCGTGGTAAGTTCCCTTGTTTCTGTATACTTTTTTACAAACGGCTTTCCTTCTCGGGCCGTCACGTTCCAGTCTATATCGCGTATTTCGTCTCCCTCTGCATATTCGCGCACTTCAAAAAATTCAATTCCCCTGCCTTTAAACGAGGATTTGTAATTTCCCGCAAAAAGATCGCTCACGTTTTTTCGCGTCGCAAATTCCAGCGTTCTCACCTGTGCGATAAGGTCTTTTGTGTCCATGGATGATCATGCTATGGCACTTTCACGCCGTCAAAAATTTTTGTGATAATATCCTCCGAGGAAACGCCTTCGGCTTCAGCTTCATAAGAAGTCAAAACACGGTGGCGCAAAACATCCATGCCGATTTCTTTCACATCTTCGGGAATTACATATCCGCGCCCGTTGATACACGCGTGCGCTTTGGCGGCTTTTGCGAGAAAGATAGAGGCGCGGGGAGATCCGCCATAACTAATTAAGTACTTTAAATCCTTCATCCCGTATGCCTCCGGCCTCCGCGACGCATTCACGATGTCTATGATATAGCGGATAATTTTTTCATCAACATATACATTTGTAACGAGTTCCTGCATGTTTTTGATAGCAGTTCCATCTACAATGCTTCCACGCGGCGCGTCCGCTCTCTTCGTATTTCGCTTCACAATTTCAACTTCTTCATCGGGGGTTGGATAAGAAATAGTCACCTTCAGCATGAAGCGGTCAACCTGCGCTTCTGGAAGAGGATACGTTCCTTCCTGCTCAATCGGGTTTTCCGTTGCCATCACAAAAAACGGGGAGGGAAGCGGAAATGTTTCCGTACCGATAGTAACCTGCCGCTCCTGCATAGATTCCAAAAGAGCGCTCTGCACTTTCGCCGGAGCGCGGTTAATTTCATCCGCCAAAATAAAATGCGCAAACACCGGCCCTTTTTTTACTGAAAAATCTCCGGTGCGCTGGTTAAAAATGCGCGTTCCTATTAAATCAGCCGGGAGCAAATCAGGGGTGAACTGAATGCGCTGAAAATCCAAATCCGTTACTTGTGCAAGGGTTTTAATAGACATGGTCTTTGCAAGCCCGGGAACTCCTTCTAAAAGCACATGTCCATCAGCAAGAAGGCCGATTACCAAACGGTTTACAATATAATCCTGCCCCACAATAACCTTGTGCACTTCCGCAAAAAGCTTTGAAAGAACTTCCGCGTTTTCTTTAATAAGCGCCTCGTTTTGCGCAATATCTTCTCTTTGCATAGAATGAGGAGTGGGCGGTTCAGGAACCGCCCCTACTTATAAAATTATTTTCTTTGTAATCTCCAAGAGCCTTTCTTTGTCCACTTCCATTCGCGCAAACCGCGCATGATCGCATGTTTCAAGTACCTCTTTTATATCATTATAATGCAGAAACGAATGGGCTTTCACGCTTTGCAGAATTTCCAGTGTACTTTTTCCTGAAGAAATACCGTGTTTCTGCGCTATATGCGCTTTGAGCGCCGATGAAAGCGCATCACAAAAATTTTCGTCCTCTATGCCGGGCAATTCTGTGCCCAGGCTTTCTGGCGCATGCTCATTATGCGCTACTTTCGGAGGAGTACGCTTTTGATGATAATACAAATACCCAATCCCTGCAATCAACAAAATTGCCCCAAGTTCAGACACACTCACGCCCTTTTTTTTCTTCTTCTGCACCAGATCGCCGCTCGCGCTTGGCTTGTTTGGCTGAACCTGTTCATTCTTTTCCGCGCTTCCTTTTTGTTCCATAACAGTAAGAGCGCTCGGCTCTGATTGCACAGTCTGCACAACCCCGGTAGATGGGTCAAGGTACGAAACGGTAACTGGGCCAATGGTGAAGATGCCCGCAGTTGTTGGAATAAGTATTCTTTTAGACTCTGAAATTAACTGCGCCTGCCCGTTCACGCTGGTTACATAGGTGGTATTTGAGGTTCCCCTTTGCAGAAAGCCCGGCAACTCCGGATACGTCAGATTGCCAAGCTCAATTGAGCCATCTCCAGTTTTTTGCTTTATAATAACGGTCAGAATAACCTCCTTGCCAACTTCAACTTCTGCCTTGTCTAAAGATGCGGAAACCTCAATATCGCTTTGCGCGTAAAGAAAGACCGGGATAAAAAAAATTAAACAGAGAAAAAGAATATACCGTTTCATACCTTAGCATACTACAACAAACCAAAAAATTCTTCCACAGTTAATCCGCATTGTTTGATAATTTGGCGTAAAGTGCCTTTCCGTAAACCTTTATTATGGTATGGAACGATAACAAATTTACCAAATCCTTCAAAAATACAATGACTTCCTCTTTGACGCACAAATAGAGCCATATAGCCATATACATTTTGTTGGATATTATTCGGCATATAGTTTATCCTAGTTAAAATACGCTCAAAACGCAAATTGACATGACAAGAACGAAAATGCTACGGTTTAAAAATCAAAATGACGAAACATCAAAATATAGAAAAAATAATCGGGACGAAAATTTCAAATGAACGGCTCTTGCGCCAAGCGCTCACTCACCCGTCTTTTTTTGGCAACAAAAAAGCAACAAGCTCCGGAATTTATGAACGGCTTGAGTTTTTAGGAGACGCAGTGTTAAACCTGATCGTTGCAAATTACGTGTTTGACCATCACCCGCGCACTGCGGAAGGCAAAATGACCAAACTCCGATCCGCGCTCGTCAACAAAAAAACCCTCGCGCGCGTGTTTGATAATCTTCAACTCCTGCCGTTCATCAACATGAGAGAAGAATTTCTGTACCGTCCTCTACAAACAACTGAATCCTCTTCTCTCAAAGCCGATATTATAGAAGCGCTCATTGCCGTGATATATAAAAACCAAGGGCAGAAATCTGCTGAAGCGTTTGTAAAAAAACACATCCTCTGCCTTCTGCCGGCAGTTCTAAAAAATAAGCTCTACGAAAACCCAATTAACCAGCTCCAAGAACGCATTGCAAAACTGCACAAAAAAAATCCGCGGTATAAATTAGTGAAGCAAAGCATTTCCGAAAACGGCGCCGCGCATTTTGAAGTAAAAGTATATTTTAAGCAAAAACTTCTTGGCACCGGAGTTGGGTCAAGCAAAAAATCTGCATCGCTTGCCGCCGCGCATGAAGCGATGGAAAATATCAACACGGCACGCGATGCACTCGCTTTGTCCTAATCAAAATACGCTAGACACGGACATTATCTGGATTAACCTCTTTCATTTCAATTAATCCTGAAATACTTTCTTAACAGGTCTATATCACGAAAAATACGATCAAAGGTCTGACAAAATGCCTGAACAAGTTCCTTTACAAGCACTTCATCATTTTCCCCTGTTTCCTCCTGCTGTAAGAGCAATTTGTGCCTCAAAGCACCTACCGCCCTAGATTGGAGCTCTTGAAACCAATGTTCCAATCTATCTATATCTCCATCTATAGCAAAGAGAAGTTGCTCATGGCTTTCTTCCTCATCTTCAACTGATAATGGCGAGGGAGCATTATCAATCAAATCCTGACCCGCAACAGATGCTTTAACAATTTGCTCTTGTGTTGGCATATTTTATTATAATAACCTTCATCACCCCCAAAAAACAGCGAGCGATGAAGCTATCATTTGATTAATATACATAACGCATTACCCTATCGTAACGGAATAAGTTTGTCAAATGCATCAAAAAAGCCCTATACTACATATAGTTTAAAGTAAACAAAAAATAAAAATAGAGCTTTATGAATGAGGCAAACTATCCGCTGTTAAACTGGATGCTGGGCGGCGAGGCCGGCTATGGAGTTTTTACAAGCGGGCTTATTTTCTCAAAATGTTTATCGCGCGGAGGGTATCATATCTTTTCTTACAAAGAATACCCCTCTCTCATTCGCGGCGGCCACCAAAGCTACCAGGTTGCCGCTTCTCGTGATGAAATTTTTTCCCAGTACAAAGAGCTAGATATGCTCGTCGCGCTGGATGAGCTTTCAATAAAAATGCACTGGGTGGACATAAAACAGAACGGCGCGCTCATGTACGATCCAAAACGCGTTTTAAACGCGCGTGCGCTTGTAAAACGAAAAGATATTCTGCTTGCGCCAATCCCGCTTGAAAAAATTGCGCGGGATGTAAGCGGTTCGCCGCTTTTAAAAAATACCGTTGCAATCGGCGCAAGCTGTGCGCTCCTTGGCTACGGCCTCTCCCCGTTTGAGGGCATTATGAAAGACGTCTTCGGGCATAAAGGAGAGCACATAGTAAATGAAAACATCCGCTCTGCACAACAAGGCTATGATTACGCGTCTTTGCATTTTGCAAAACGCTTTTTTAAAAAGCTCGCTCCTCAAAAACGCGCGCGGCCGCTCATGAACATCACCGGCAACGAAGCAGTTGCGCTTGGCGCACTGCAAGCCGGATGCAAATTTTACGCGGCATACCCAATGACGCCGGCGTCTTCTCTGCTTTCGGTCATGGCGTCGCATGAACTTGAGTATGGCGTTGTGGTAAAACACGCGGAAGATGAAATTGCGGTTATCAATATGGCAATCGGCGCCGCGCATACAGGCGCGCGTGCAATGGTGGGAACAGCAGGAGGGGGCTTTTGTTTAATGACCGAAGGCTTGGGCCTTGCAGGAATGACTGAAACGCCGGTTGTGATTTTTATCGGCCAGCGCGGAGGGCCTTCAACAGGGCTTCCCACATGGACATCACAAGGCGATCTTGCCTTTGCTCTCTCCGCATCACAAGACGATTTTCCGCACATCGTGTATGCGCCCGGCGATATGGAAGAGCTCTTTTACCTCACGCACGAGGCATTTAATATCGCAGAGCGGTTCCAAACGCCGGTGATGATCCTTTCTGACACTTATTTAGCAGAATCCCATAAGAGTGAACTTTTTTTTGATACCGCGCATCTTGCCATTTTACGCGGGCACATGCTCACCGCACAAGAAGTTGCGGCACTTCAGAGAAAAGCACTAAAAAATAGAAAATTTTCGCCGCAAGATTTGCCTTTCAAAAGGTATCGCTTCACGAGTGATCCAGTTTCTCCGCGCCTTTTGCCCGGCACAAAGGGCGGCATATTCCTTGCAAACAGCGACGAACACGATGAGTACGGCTATACCAATGAAGAATCAAAAAATCGCATTGGCATGATGGATAAACGCCGCAAAAAATTCCTTGCGCTTCAAAAAGAATTTCCAGCACCAATGCAATACGGCGATCCAGACGCAGAAGTGAGCATCATTGCATGGGGATCAAGCAAGCTTCCCGCGCTTGAGGCATTAAAACATCTGCCGCGCGCAAAGGCAAACCTTCTTCACTTCAACAGAGTTTCCCCGCTCCCTCTTGAAAAAATAAGAAGCGCGCTTGCAAAAGTTAAAAAATCAATCGTTATTGAAGCAAACCAAAGCGGACAATTCAGAAGCTATCTTTACGAACAAACAGGGTTCAAGCCTGATCAACTTCTTACCAAATACGACGGCAGGCCGTTTTATCCCAATGAAATCGTTGACGCGGTTTCATCGCTCTAATTTTGTAAATCTCTCTATTGCAACTCTGGATTCCCGCTTTCGCGGGAATGACACAAAAAATGCATTTCTTAATTCAAGATTTTTATGTCAAATTCAGACAACTTTACAAGCAGAAACGAACCAACGTGGTGCCCCGGATGCGGGGACTATGGCATACTTATGGCCCTCAAGATGGCGCTTGCGTCTGCAAACGCCGTGCCTGAAAACACGCTCATCGTGTTTGGAATTGGCTGTTCAGGGAATATGTCCAACTGGGTGAATACGTACGGCTTTCACGGGCTACATGGGCGCCCGCTTCCAGTTGCAACCGGCGCAAAACTT
>CAZHCQ010000015.1:0-2539 GCA_964531415.1 uncultured Gammaproteobacteria bacterium | reverse complement strand
GGCCGGAGGCGGTTTCAAGAAAGATCAAAAAGGGGAATTGGTCTTAACGCGTTTGGATGAACCAATGTTAAAAGAGATAGCACTCACCACAGGAGGAGGATATGTGCAATCAATCGCGGGCAATGAGGATTTAAACCAAATCTATAAAACGATCCAGACAAGGGCAGGTGAAGGAATCTTAAAAACAGATCGGAAACAGATTTTTGCGGAACGATATCAGTGGCCCCTTCTTGTTGCGCTTTTTTGTCTCGTGTTGGAACGACTTCTTTCCAATCGGATTTCTATTCGTGCCGCGCAACTCATTCTTCTTATCTCTATGACACTGCTATTTGGAGAGCCAGTATGGGCGGGTTCCACAGAGAGGGGGGCGGAGGCCTATAAAAAGGGAGAGTACAGCAGTGCCTTAAAAGAGTTTCAGGACGCGCAAGTTGATGCGCCACAACGTTCTGATCGAAACTACAATGCCGCCAACAGCTATTACAAGACGAAACAATATGATGAGGCTGACAGACTTTTTTCATCGGTATCAAAAAGTGACAACCGCGCACTGAAGGAAAAAGGATTCTACAATGGGGGGAATACCGCGTACCGACAGGGAAAACTAGATGTTGCGGTAGACGCGTATCAAAAGGCGTTAGAAATTGATCCCAAAGATGAAGATGCTAAATATAATTTGAATTTTGTTCAACAAGAAATAAAGCGCCGCCTCGCAAAAAAGAAGAAGAGTCCATCGTCTTCTGACGGAGACAAAAAAGATGCGAAAGGAAAACAAAACAAGGGAGATCAAGAGGGCGAGAAAAAAGGCAAGCAGACGGCCAGTGCAAGTGTTGGAGATCAGAAAAATCAGGGTGAAGAAAAGCGGAACAAAAAGTTTGATAATCAGGATAAGCAGATGACGAAAGAAGAAGCGAAGCAATGGCTCGCCTTGGTGAAGGAAGATAGATCAATGTCAAACACCAATGAGAAGGCGAAGGAACAACCCTATCCCGTGGGAAAAGACTGGTAATTTTGTAATTCCCCCTTAAAAAAGGGGGCCAGGGGGGTTGTGTTATAAAAATCCTAAGAAAGTCTGGAGGGCATTGCTTACGATTCCACGCGGGGAAACCCGCACTTATGGGCAGATTGCTTTGCTCATTGGTCATCCCAAAAAGCGGCGCGCGCTGTGGGTTCGGCTTGTGGCGCCAATCCCATGCCGATCAAAATACCGTGCCACCGTGTGATTCCATCAAATGGTAAAATTGGAAACTATTCTTATGGCGGCCCGGACGTCAAATCAAGAAGACCATATCAAAAACAACCCAAGTTTTACCGCCAGTATCTCGTTTTTCTCCAACGGGTGAACGAACTCAAAAGCGTGAAAGCGTTTTAAGTAAACTAACGAGTTTCTTTGAAAGATTTTTTGATATCTCTGGCGGAAAGTTTATGGAATAAATGTATGAATTCTTTACATTCATATTGACAAGAAATCCTTCATTGCGTATATTGGAGATCAGGGAAGGAACCCCACATTATGCTTGCAAAATTCATCCAGGAACAGCGTAACAAACACAACCTGACGCAGGAATATCTGGCGTCGAGGCTTTCTATTTCCCGTCCGACATACATGCAAATTGAGCGCGGAGGGCGTGAGCTTACAGTAACCGAAGCCTTAAAACTTGCGGCAATTTTTGATATGACACTTGAGGATTTTCTCGCAAGAAAAGCGCCACAGCACACAGTAACGCTTGACCCAAAAAAACAAGCGGCAACCCTGTCAAGCAATTTGCAAATTCGCGTTACAGGAAAAAATCTTGAGAAATTTAAGCAGGTTCTTTTATACATTTTGGTAAAAGTTGGCGGCAAACCAAATGTGGGCGAAACCGTGCTCCACAAACTGCTTTACTTTATTGATTTTGATTATTACGAAAAATATGAAGAAAGCTTGATGGGCGCAACTTACATTAAAAATAATCACGGCCCCACATCCATTGAGCTTATGTCCATTATCGCGAATATGCAAAAGAGCGGCGAGATTGAGGCAGTCAAAAGCCAATATTTCAAGTATGAGCAGAAGAAATACCTCCCGCGTAAGCGTCCCAACCTTGCCGCATTTTCGGCTCGTGAGATTGCGCATATTGATGATGTGCTGGCACGCCTTTCGGATAAAAACGCTAAAGAAATAGAAAACTATTCTCACGAAGACATTCCATGGAAATCTGCGCAAGAGGGTAAATCGATCTCCTACGAGAGCGTCTTTTACCGTGATGAGAGATATTCCGTAAGAAACTATGCCGATGAACTTTGATGCGTCGCCGGAATTTCAAAAAGAATGTAAACGGCTTGGGAAAAAATACAAATCATTGCCTGACGACTTACAAGAATTTCAGAGCGTTGTTTCTGCTGTTCCACTTGGGAACAGCAAGCATTTTAACGTTATGATGCAGAATGGCGTTTTGTATATTGTGAAAGCGCGCCTGTTCTGCCGGTATTTGAAAGGATCGTCGCTTCGAGTGATTTATGCGTATTTTGAACAAGAACAGAAAATCGAGTTTATTGAAGT
>CAZHCQ010000014.1:0-17784 GCA_964531415.1 uncultured Gammaproteobacteria bacterium | reverse complement strand
AAGATTGAGTCTTCAATCCGTTAGATTAACAATTTCCCGCAAGCCGAGATTTTGAAAGTCCTCGCTGTTTGCGGTAATAATTTTTTCCACGCCGTTTGAAAGCATAGTTGCCACAAGGAAAATATCAAACGGTGCGATCTGTTTGTTTTGTGTTGTAGCCATGTGCGTGAACATTTCCCATGTATCGCGCATGGGCGTAATAACTTCAAAATGTTCTGAAAAGGTGCACGCCGTATGTACCGCTTCTTGGAGCGATACTTTGTATTGTTTTGTTAAAACTGCGGTGAGTTCTACAAGATTTTGTTGCGCAATTACGAAATAAGCTTTTGCGTTTTGTGTTTCCAAAATTTCCCGCGATTTGGCATAAAGAGGAGAAGTTTTATTGAGAGCGTAGATGAGTATATTGGTGTCAATGAGATACTTTTCTCCGGAGGTGATCTGCATATATTTTTTTTCGCGGATATGTTTCCGCTTTTTTCTCGTTAAAGGCGTATTTACCAAACGGCAGAGACGGCGCTGGTTTTTTTGGTTGTTCCACATCAATGGCGATTGCAAGCATATCGCTGATAAATCGGCTTACGCTTTTATTGCTGTATGCGGCGCGTATTTTTGTACGCTGATATATTTTTTGTGGGATGGTTATTGTTGTTCTGTACAGTGTATTATTCATACTTTCACACTATCACACTTACTTTTTTTGTCAAAGAAACGCCGTCTCTATTCCTTGCTCCGATGTATTGCAATGCTCTGCATGATGCCGATCATGATGAGGCTTGCAACAAGAGAGCTTCCGCCAACGCTCACAAGCGGAAACGGAAGGCCAGTAACCGGCGCAAGCCCGAGGTTCATAAAAATGCTGATTGCAGTTTGAATAAAAAACAGTGCGGCAATGCCCGCGGCGGTACATATCCCGAATACTTCTTTTGCTCTTTTGGAGATTCGTAAAAAGCGCAGGAATAAGATTAAGAGGAAAAGAATGAGCAATGTTGCTCCGACAATGCCGGTACCTTCGGCGATAGTTGCAAAAATGAAATCGGTCTGCTGTTCCGGAAGAAAGTTGAGGCTACTTTGTGATCCAAGGCCGAGGCCTCGTCCAAAGATGCGCCCGGAGCCAATTGCAATAATAGACTGCGTTACATTATAGCCGGTTCCAAGCGGGTCGCGTGAGGGATCAATAAAATTCAGGATGCGGTTTTTTTGGTACAGGGCGAGAAAGCTGTGCCATCCGAAAATGCTCACCGCAATGCAGAGGCCGCATAAAATAAATGCGTACGATTTTGGGATTTTTGCGAGGAAAAGAAACATGGCCCATGTGCCGAAGAAAAGAATTGTTGAACCAAAATCTTTTTGTAAAATAATTAAGACCACCGGCACAAACGTGATGGTTGCGGTCCCTATGATAAAGAGGAGCGGCCGTGTTTTTCCGATCATTCCTGCAGTAAATCTTCCGAGCGCGAGTACGGTAAAAATTTTTGCGAACTCAACTGGTTGCAGGGAAAATGCGCCAATTCTAAACCATCCTGTGGTGCCGCGAATGGTGTTGCCGTACGCAAGGACGAGCGCCAAGAGGATGAGGCCGAGTGCGTAGGCAAAATAAGCGCCGTCGCGATACCACCTATAGTCAATCACGGCTAAAAAAATCATGCATGCAGTGCCGATCAGAAGCGCAATGGCCTGTTTTTTAAAATTAAAAAGTTCGCCGTTTCCAGTATTGATTTCAAGCGTATAAATATTAATGAGGCTGAAGAGAATAATGAGAAATGTTGCCGTAAGAAGCACAAAATCCATTTTTTTGAGTTTGCCGAACAGCGCGTGAAGTTTCATATGCGTATGCGTGAGCCAATACTATACGATTGACCTGCATTTGTAAAAGAGCGTGCGGTTTTATCATTGAGCTTTGGTTTCAGCATGCCACGCGCTGACGGGCATGAACGCGTTGTCGTCAAGGAGATTGACGCGCGGAACAATAGCGAGGGCAGTGTTTGCGAGGCTGTTTTTCCCAAGCTGCAGGGAAAAGGTGCGGGATTCTTTTGACAAAAATTCTGGCACGGTTATGTATCCAAACTCTATAATATCCGCGCCGCGCCGCGCGATAACCAGAAATGGAGCGGAATAAAAGCTATAGGCGGAGTTATTGAGAAGCGCGAATGAAACATTTTCAAACATGGTTGAAGGAACGAACGTCGTTTCAAGTGCGCTTGTTTGAAAGTTTATAAGCGCAATTTTTTCCCGTTCTTGTTGATTCATCTGCTTCCAAATGAGGTGGTTCATCTCTACTTTCATTGTGCGAATGGGTGCTTTGCTCTCAACGCGCCCAGTAATGAAATTGTCTCCGGGAAGTAAAAAAGATTTTTGATACGGCGTTTCAACCCCGTCAACCACAAAGCGGTACGAGAAAGACCAGACAACCCAATCAGAGTTTTGGTTTACAATGTTCGCGATGAGTTTATATACCCCCGGCGCTCCAGCAACAGAGTAAATTCCTTCAATCTGCGGCGGCGTTGTTTTGGCTACAAGCGTTGGGTCGTACCATGCAACCGACCGTGCCGCAAAATCGTGTTTGTTTTGCCCTTCAAAACGGATCGCGCGAAAAAACAACGCCATCTGAATAACCATGAAGATCACTAAAACGGCGTTTACAACCACCCACAGTCCGAAACAAAATTTAATGAACTTCTGTTTATGCAGAAACACAAAGTATCCGACATGAAGTTCTGGATCAGAAAGGTTTTGCGCCATGTAGGTATTATATCGCCTTTGCTCATTTAGGGAAAATTGTTTATAATAAATATATATTTTTTTATTCACATTTTAAATAAAAATAAAAATGACGTCTCAAGATTTGTTTTATGTAACGCTTTCAGTATGCGCGCTTGTCGTGAGCTTTCTTATTCTTCTCAACCTGTATTATATTTTTCGTTTAAGCCGTGATGTGCGGGGCATGTCAAAGGATGTGCGGAAAAAAATAGGCGACTTTTTAAGCATTGTGGATGTGATACGCGAAAAACTAGAGCAGTCAGTAAGTTCAGCGCAAGAGATCACCAATACGGCAAAGGGGGTTGTGCATTTCGTAAACGAAATGCGAAGCGGCGCTCAAGAGGCGCGTTTCGTCAAAAAACGGGCATCCAAAAAAAACGGAAAAAAGTAAAGGGGATCCTCGTGTCCTGATTGACGTTTTCAAGCCTTGTATTTATGATAGAGGTACTTTTAATATTTTTTATTCCGCATGTTTACGCACCTGCATGTCCATTCTCATTATAGCCTCCTTGACGGGCTACCCAAACTGGATGATCTCATCCGCCGCGCAAAGGAGTTTGGAATGACGTCCCTTGCGCTTACGGATCATGGGGTGATGTATGGGAGCATTGAGTTCTACCAAAAATGTCTTGCCGCCGGCATCAAGCCAATTTTAGGGATGGAAGCGTATGTTGCGTTGCATAAGCGCACTGATAAGCGCCCTAATATAGATAACCGCAGGTACCATTTGACCCTGCTCGTGAAAAATCAGATCGGGTATAAAAATTTGATTAAATTAACTTCCCTTGCCCATCTGGAGGGGTTTTATTACAAGCCGCGAATTGATAAAGAACTTTTAAAAAAGTATTCTGAAGGGCTTATTGCGCTGTCCGGATGCCTTGTAGGAGAGCTGTCTCAACAACTTCTTGCGGGAGGGATAGAACGGGGGCTTGACGTGGTGAAAGAGCATCTGGAAATTTTTGGTGAGGGGAATTATTTTTTGGAAGTGCAGGATATTCCGAATTTGCCCCAATCAGTGAAGGCGCGCGAAATGATTATAGAAATCCATAAGCGCACCGGCGTTGAAGTAGTGGCAACGAAGGACGTGCACTATATTAACATGGCAGACAAAGAAGCGCACGACGTTTTGCTTTGCGTTCAGACCGGAAAAAAAGTTACTGATGAAAAGAGGATGGATCTGAAAGACACCGATGCCTATTTTGCCTCTGAAGAGGAGATGCGTGCTTCCTTTGCCGATATTCCGCTCGCGGTAGAAAACACCCAGCGTGTGGCAGAGCAGTGTAAAATTGAGCTTGAAGTTGGAAACTGGATATTCCCGAGTTACAAGGATCCATGCGGGCTTCCGGCAGATGAGTATTTGCGCACCAAGGCATTTGCCGAATTGCCCGAGCGTTTAGGCAGAAAGCTTCGCCAGGAAGAAATAGATCGCATGGAGTATGAGCTTACGATTATTCAGCAGAAGGGATATTCGCCGTATTTTCTTGTTGTGTCTGATTATGCAACGTGGGCGCGGAATCAGAGTATTATTTTTACAACGCGCGGATCTGCGGCCGGATCCTTGGTGTGCTACGGCATCGGTATTACTGCCGTCAACCCGCTTGAGTATAAACTGCCTTTTGAGCGTTTTTTAAACCCCTCTCGCCCGTCGCCTCCGGATATTGATGTTGATTTTGAAGATGCCCGGCGCGATGAAGTTTTGGAATACTGCAAGAAAAAATACGGATATGAAAAGATAGCCCAAATTGTTACGTTTGGAACGATGAAAGCCCGCGCCGCGGTTCGCGATGTGGGCCGCGTACTCGGCTATGAGTACAGCTTTTGCGATCGGCTTGCGAAGATGATTCCGCAGGGTAAGCAAGGTTTTGCGATGACGCTTGACCGCGCACTGCGGGATTCCATTGAACTCAAACAGCTCTGCGATACTGATGAGCGCGCGCGAAAAGTGATGGGGCTTGCAAAAAAGCTTGAAGGCTGTGTTCGGCATGCGTCTGTGCATGCGGCCGGCGTGGTGATTGCGCCGAGCGACATTACTGATTTTACTCCGGTGCAGAGGGAAACCGGCGGAGAAAAAATCATCACGCAGTATGATATGCATGCGATTGAAAAAGCGGGCCTGTTAAAAATGGACTTTTTGGGCATCCGCAATCTGTCTATATTAGGCAATGCGGTGAAGATTGTCAGGCGAACGCGCGGCGTGGAGATTGATATTTGGGCACTGCCTTTGGATGATAAGAAAGTGTATGGAATTTTGGCGCGCGGCGAAACCATGGGGCTTTTTCAGTTAAGCAGTTCAGGGATGACAAAAACACTCATGGATCTGAAGCCAACGAATATTTTTGACATCATGGCAATTATTTCGCTGTATCGCCCGGGGCCGATTGAATCAATACCGGAGTTCATTAAAAGAAAGCACAATCAGGGATCAATCAGCTATCTTCATCCCAAAATGAAAGATATTTTAGATACGTCGTACGGCATCATTACGTATCAAGACGACGTGCTTTTGATTGCGATTCATGTTGCGGGATACAGCTGGGAAGATGCTGATAAATTCCGCAAAGCAATGGGAAAAAAGATTCCAAAAGAGATGCATGCCCAAAAAGCGAAATTCATCAAGGGCGCACAGGACATTTCAAAATTGTCGGAATCGCAGGCACATGAATTGTGGAGGCTGATTGAGCCGTTTGCGGCGTATGGATTTAATAAAAGCCATGCCGCAAGCTATGCGATTGTGGCGTATCAGACCGCATATATGAAAGCGCACTTTCCAACTGAATTCATGGCCGCTTTGATGACGGCTGAAAGCGGAGATGAAAAGAAAATATCTGATGCCGTGACCGAATGTAAACGTATGGGGATTCACGTGCTCCCCCCGGACGTCAATGAAAGTTTTGCAAATTTTACCGTTGTCACGCAGATGACGGCGCAAAACGCGCCAGACACAAGCGGGCCGGAATCAAAGGTGATTCGTTTTGGCCTTGTGGCGATAAAAAATCTTGGGGCGCAGGTGGTTGACGCGATTATTGCAGAACGAAAAGCGAACGGCCCGTATCAAAACCTTGCTGATTTTTTAAAGCGGATTTCAGATAAGCATCTCAACAAAAAATCTTTGGAGAGCTTAATCAAGTCTGGCAGTATGGACCAGTTTGGAGAGCGCGGCCAAATCCTCTATAATAGTGATAAGATAGTGAAGTTTTGCAAAAGCGTTCAGAGGGACATGCAAAGCGGGCAGGAAAATTTATTTGGTATATTGAAAAACGAGAGCTCTGATGAGGGAATATCGCTTGATCAGGCTCCTCCCGCATCAGAAAAGGAAAAGCTCGCATGGGAGAAAGAGCTTTTAGGGCTTTATATTTCCTCGCATCCTCTTGAAAAACTTGTGCATCTGTGGAAGGGATACGCGGTTCCGCTCGCTGATGTTGGAAGCAAAGAAAAGGTGCGCGTGGCGGGCATTATCCGAACGATCAAGCGGATTACCACAAAAACGAATGAGCCCATGCTGTTTGTTGTTCTTGAGGACATGTCTGGATCGCGAGAAATCGTTGTGTTTCCCTCGGTTCTGGAAAAAACCACACTCGTATGGAAGGAAGATGAAGTGGTGGTGCTTGAGGGGAGAGTTTCACGCAAAGACGACGAGTGCAAGATTTTAGCGAGTAATGCCGCAGTGTTTACAGAAAAAATGGCCGAACAAACGCAGCAGCGGGTACGCGATGAAGCGCGCCCCGAAGAAGGCGCGTTTGGTAATCAGAAGGGCTCGGTTCAAAACGGCGGCATAGAGCAGGCGCAGGGAAGTGTTCCTTCGGTTGTCATTTCGCTTTCGCAAGGATTTTCTAAGCAAGGCGTTGCGAGTTTGAAAAATATTCTTTTGGAGTACCCGGGGCAATACAATGTTTTTTTTGCCTTTGAACATGGTGGTGCACACGCGCTCAAAACAAATATCAAAATTGACCCAAGCCACGTACTTCAGCAGCGCGTCCATGCGCTGGTTGGAGAAAACAAGCTTTGGATTAAGTAAACAAAACATAATGTATGCGTAAAATGTCGTATCGTATGAAAGTGTACAAAATAGTTGCCGCGCTCTTTTTGTGTGCGGTTATTCTTTCCAGTGTGTTTATCATTCATTTTGCTCTCGCGCGAGCTACTATTATTGTGTCAAGCAGAGAAACGCCATTATTTTCAAAGAAAGATTTTTCCTTGCATCTCCAGCGTCAAAAAAGCGAGGCTGAACCTGCGCCGTCTCTTGAGGATTTGTCCCAGGAAATCAAAGCGTTTGAGCTTTCTTTCTCAAAAAACAAGGGGGCGAGTACGCAAGAAAGTGTTGCGCCGTATGATTTTGTCGGTGAGTTGATTGAAATTCAAAGCAAGGGAGAGAAGAAGTTTAAGCCAACCGCACTCGGCAAAAGCATTGAAGGATTTGCCCAAGGGATCGTCACAATTATAAACGACTCAAATTATGACCAAACGCTCGTAAAAACGACGCGCCTTTTAACGCCTGACAATGTTTTATTTCGCATCCAAAAACTGGTTGTTGTGCCCAAAAAAGGGAGCGTAACCGTGTTGGCAGTCGCAGATAAGAAAGGGGCAAGCGGCGATGTTGGCGAAGGGGTACTTCGCATACCGGGTCTTTCAGCGTCTGCGCAAAAATTGATATACGCACAGAGAGAAAAGCCGTTTGTGGGCGGCGTGTATTCCTCGGCGGTCGTTACAAAGCCAGACATTACAAACGCCGAGATTGCGCTTGTAGAAGAGCTTGAAAATAAAGGACTCGTTTCAATGCATGCCAAAAACAGCAACATTACGCTGAAAGACGTTGTTCCAGAAATTATATCTTTGAGCGCAAGCGCGAAGGAAGGGGACGGCGTTGATGAATTTTTAGTGAGCGGAGAACTCGTGCTTCGCGCCATAAATTTTGATAAAAAGGCGCTTTTAGAGCGAATGAAACAGCAGATGCAGGGTGAATTAAAACAAAACGAGATGGTACTTCGTTACGACGAGCAGAGTTTTGATTATGAAATTACCTCTTTGCCTGGAGATGAAAACAAAGCGGTGGTGACTGCATCGCTCAAAGCATTTGGAACCATTACAACCGACAATATGGATAAGGTAAAAACGCTTTTAGCAGGGAACGGCGCTTCTGCGGTGCAGTCTTACTTCCTGAAGAATCCAAACATTTCTGCGGTAAGCGTTCGATTTTGGCCGTTTTGGGTGCATACCGTGCCCCGTTTCTCGGATCACGTGAACATTATTATTGTCGGGGAGGATGAGGCGGTGAAGTAGTGCTCTTCGCTCCTTGCACAACGCATTGAATTGCTCTATACTAAATTTAGTCTAGAATACGTTGTGTTTTAGGCCAAGACTTGGCTCAATGAGTTCTACATCTCATTGTGTGGGCGCCCTAGAGAGTACATATTTAACTTTTAAATATGCACTGCGGGCGCATGCGGTGTTACCCTTAGACGAGGGCGCAAAGGTTTTTCATCAATCAATGAGTTTGGCAAAAAGAATTTTCTTGCACCTGAACTCATATGTTTTTAGAAAACTTATCAGCACCGTTTAACTTGTCGGGACCACATTTGAGCCAAGCAAAAACAGTATGACAAGCATGCTGGGATAAAATCCCATGAGGGGCAGTTCCCGAATGGGGTTTTATCATTTATGTATGAATGAGTGTTGATATTGACAATTGAGTCTCTTTTTTATAGATTATATATATGGATCCGCAATTTCAAAATTCAAATAAATTGAGCGTTGATAATTTCAGGCTCATTTCATATTGCCCGCTCTGTAGCAAGCATTATGATTCAAAACAGGTCAATGTGATTGACGAGAATGAGATGTACCACCTCGTGCATGTCGTCTGTGAGCACTGCAATAGCACGATTCTCGCGCTTGTGGTAACATCCACTGTTGGCATAAGTTCTCTCGGCATTGTCACGGATTTAACCCCGCATGATGTGATTCGTTTTAAAAAGAGCGGCCACATTACTGTGGATGATGTTTTGAATATTGACACATGGCTTTCAGATGAGAATTTTTCATTTAAAATAAAGACTTAGTAAGGTGAAAGATACAAAAGAAAAAGTAGATACGCCGCTTGAATATATGTAACAACTTTTTATATGTCATTAACACTGCAAATCAGAGGAAAAGAAAAATCGGCACGGTTGAGATCAAAAGGCTTTATTCCGGGCATTGTGTATGGGAATCATGTCATGGGGAGTACGGTTGAAGGATCAGGCGGAACCGTTTCCATTTTTGTTGCGCTGAAAGAATTTGAACAGCGGATGAAAAATGAGCAAATGGGCAAACTGTGGGATGTACAGATTGAAGGAGAGACGGAACCCTTAAAGGCAATTGTGAAGGAAGTGCAAAGCGATCCGGTTTCGGATGTTTTCACGCATGTAGATTTTTATTCAGTTGCTATGGACCAGAAGATTACCGTTGAAATTCCGGTGCACGTTGTTGGGCAATCTATGGCAGTAAAGAGTATGGGCGGAATTTTGCTGAAGAATTTAGACGCCATTGAAATTGAATGTCTGCCAAAGGATTTGATTCCCTATATTGAAGTGAATATTGAAACACTTGATACCATCGGATCTTCTATTACAATCGCTGATTTAAACCTCCCTGAAGGTATTGCACTGCGTGCGGATGAGGGCGAGGTCATTGTGATGGTAAAAGCCCCACGGAGTGAAGCAGAATTAGCGGCGCTTAATGCCGTAGTTGATGAAACAAGCGCCGTGGAAGCCATTGCATCTGTAGAGCCTGCAAAGAAAGAAGGGGAAGAGGATGTAAAAGGTGCTGAAGGTGGGGCAAAGAAGAAAGGCGAAGCTTGATTTTTATCCTCGTTGTATGAATGTGAAGGCACGATTAAGGTTTTTGGCTCGGTATAAGCATTATTTTGCAGTGGTATTTTTTTTAGGATTTCTTGCTGGAGTCACTGGTGCGTATGTAACAGTGACTTTTGTTTTACAGAGCGCGGGGAAAAAAGAGTTGGCGCGCGAGGGAAAACAAAATATACAAGATCATGCGCTTTGCAAGGGGCTTTCTCAAAGCGGTTTGGAACCCTCTTTGCTGGTTGAAAACGCGGGCCCGGTTGGGCGCCTTGATGGAGTGGCGCTTCCAGTCGGAGAAGATGCGCTCATGCTTCCAATGGCAATTATGGTCAGTAATGGGGCCGATGCGCGCCCTGATGCAGGGATTGAATCTGCCGCACTTGTGTATGAGGCGCTTGTGGAAGGAGGTATTACCCGTTTTTTGGCGGTATTTAACCCCTATGCCGTTACCCAAAAGATTGGCCCTGTTCGTTCAGCTCGTTCTTATTTTGTTACTATTGCAGAAGAATTAAATGCGTTATTTGCTCATGTGGGGGGAAGCCCTGGCGCGCTTGCAGATATCAGAAAAACCAGCGATCTCATTGATCTCAATGAAACGGGGTCTGACGAAATTTATTTCTGGCGCATCAAGCAGAGAAGCGCTCCGCATAACACGTATACTTCGCTTGAACAGCTTCAGCGCGCTGTTGATGTAAAAAATCCCCGAGGCCTTTCTTTAGGGGCCGAAAAGGCCTGGAAATTTAAGGATGACATTTCTGCATCCTTGCGGCCCGCCTCTCCGCCTTCTCTTTTGATAAACTATTCTACGTTTAATTATCAAGTAAAATTTGAATATCAGCCCAAGGAGAACACCTATCTCCGCTACATGGCCGGGGGGGTTCATAAAACTGAATCCGGATCTTCAATTGCGGCAAAAAATGTTATTGTGAGTTTTGTGGAAACGTCTTTAATTGACGAATTGCGTTTGGCAATGAACTTAACGGGCGAGGGTGAGGCAATTGTGTGTATTGATGGAACATGCAAAAATGCGGTGTGGAAGAAAAATAGCAGAGCAGATCGTACGAGATATTATTATCGCACGGAGGGCGATGGGACTGATGAAGAAATTACCTTTAATCGCGGCCTCACTTGGATTTCGCTTTTTCCTAAAGGCAGGGAATCAGACGTGAGTTTTTAAAAGGAGTACTCTCTCCTTTCCGCTTACATCTTCTATCACGCGGAGGTCGGGGCGATCCCACAGAGAGGTGATAGCCGCACGAAGCATAGGTATATGTTCGGGTTCAAGCTCCATGAAAAGAGAGACAAATTTGTTTTGTAAGTGTTGAGCAGTTTTTATTTGTCGCAGAAGGCGCGTAGAGTGTGCTAACCCGTCTTTTCCTGAAAGCAAGGCTCTTTTGGGTTCAAAGTTTTTGATGCATGGGGCGAGTTTGCGGTATTTTTGAGGTGAGATATAGGGCAAGTTTGCGGTGATGATGATATTGTGCTCAAGGTGCAGGTGCGCTGTTTTTTGTAAAAGATTGCTCTGCATGAATGTAATACGCGCAGACAGGCCGTTCGTGCGGGCGTTTTGTTCTGCGACGCGAAGTGCGCGGCGCGACACATCCACTCCGTAGTACGCATATCTTTTTGAAGAGAGATTTTTCGCGAGCGATATAATAATACAGCCGCTTCCGGTACCAACATCAAGCAAAGAACAGTTCTTTGCTTTGAGATTTTGTGCGAAAGCAAGAGCGTTCTCCACAAGCGTTTCTGTTTCCGGGCGAGGGATAAGAACATGCTCGTTGACCAAAAAAGAGAGGCCAAAAAATTCTTTTGAGCCAATACTATACGCAATTGGTTCTTGTGTGCACGCGCGTTTGATGTATCTGCGATACGTTCTTTTTTGCAGGGTTGAAAGGGTGTATTCAGGATGCGTGAAAAGCGTAGCTTTCTCGGTGTTGAGTGTATGCGCAAGAAGCACCTCGGCATCAAGATGCGGAGAGAGAGAAGAGGCAGAAAGCGCGGTAGATCCAAAGACGAGTGCGTCACGGATAGTCATGAGAGATTTTTAATACTGAATACGCATCGCCTCACATGTTTTCATGTTTCAGGGCGTGAATTATGGGTTCAATCTCGCCGTCCAGTATTTTTGTAATCTGATTCCAGTTTTGTTTAATGCGATGATCAGTAATCCGATCTTGCGGGAAATTGTATGTCCGGATTTTTTCAGAGCGATCTCCAGTGCCAATTTGTTTTTTTCTTTCGTCGCCGCGTTCTTTTTCAAGCCGTTCCTGCTCCATTTTGAAAAGGCGGGCGCGAAGAACAGTAAATGCTTTTTCCTTATTTTGGGTTTGCGAGCGTTCGTCCTGGCAGGTGACGATAATGCCCGTTGGAATATGGGTGAGGCGTATGGCGGAATAGGTTGTGTTCACGCTTTGTCCGCCGTTTCCAGTAGCGGTATTTGCTTCAATTTTCAGATCCTCGGGTTTCAGGGTAATATCCACTTCGTTTGCTTTTGGCAAAATAGCAACCGTAACGGTTGAGGTATGGATGCGGCCGCTTTTTTCTGTTTCTGGAATGCGCTGTACGCGGTGCACACCGCTTTCATATTTGAGCGTGCCGTAGACGTTGTCCCCGCTGACTTCAAAGATGATTTCCTTGAAGCCGCCGATGCCGATTGTATTTGACGCAAGAATGGTTGTTTTCCATTTGTTTTTTTCAGCAAAGCGCGAGTACATGCGAAATAGTTCTGCCGCAAACAGCGCAGATTCATCGCCGCCTGCCCCTGCGCGTATTTCAACGATGCTGTCTTTGTGGTCAAGCGGATCAGGCGGTACCAGCAGTATGCGAAGCTCTTTTTCGGCAGTCTTCAGCAGAAGAGAAAGGCGCTCTAATTCCTCATGGGCAAGTTGCCTCATTTCTTCGTCAGGGTCTTCTGTGCTCGTTTCTTTGGTGTGCGCCAGATGTTTTTTGAGTGTCTCTATTGTATTGGCTTTTTCAAGAATTTCTTTTAAGCTGGCGTATTCTTTTGAAAGTTCGCGAAGAGCTGGTACATTTTTAAGCATGGCAGGGCTTTGGAGCTCCAACTCTACAATTTTATATCGCTCTTGGATTTCATCAATTTTTCTTTGCATAGAGTTTATTGTTGGCGGAATTTAAAAAAACAGCGTTTCTTAATTCAAGATGCTGTTTTTAAAAAATATTTTGAGCGTTATTGATCGTGGATGTTTTTTTCTTTACTTTTTTGCTTTAAAGAACGGAGCCCTTTGTTCGCCGTTGGTTGATCTTCTTTCTGCTTTGGGGGCGAAGTTTTTTTGGGAACAGACAGGTTTGTTTTTTTCTCTGCATGAAGTTTGTCTTTTTTTGCGATCAGTTTTGCAAAGCGCTCAACCCGCCCGGCAGTATCAACAATTTTTTGTTTTCCCGTATAAAAAGGATGGCACTTTGAGCAGATTTCCACACGGATATCTTCCTTGGTAGAGCCAACATTGTGGAATTTTGCCCCGCACGCGCAGGAAATTGAAGTTAAAGCGTATTTAGGATGGATGTCTTTTTTCATAATGAACAGTATAACAGTATTTTTTAAATATACAAGTAGTTTTGGCTGTTTTTGAGAAAGTGAAAGAAGTTTTAAATTTTTCGTTTTTTTGTCTTGAGAATCGCTTGCAAAACGGCATTGAGTATATCCCACTCCATTCCGCGTTCTATTTTGTTTAATATATCGCGCAAGGCTTGCTCTGCGCCTTCCGCATATTCTGCAATCTGCCATAAACATATCGCCGCGGCTATGCGTGTCTCAAGCGCATTATCATAGAGCGCCTGTACTAATGCGGGAACAGCGCTTCGCGCAAGATCGCCGTCATTCACTGCTTTAAAAATTTCCGTCAGCGCAAGGCATGCATTATACCGCACATTTTTATCATTATAAAGCACGTATGTAAGGGCTGGTACAGCCTTTGGGTCCGCAATTCTTCCCAGAGCGGCGATAGTGTTATTTTTTATAGTATCGTCGTTTCTTTGATCTTGTAACGCGAACAGCAAATCTTTCAGCGCCATTTTTGCGCTTTCTCCCATGAGAGCAAGTGCGGAAGCGGCTTCGACACGCAACGCATGATCATTCTTTCTTAACGCTTTTCCAAGGTGTGGAACTGCTCGTGGATCCTGAATTGCCCCAAGCACTTTTGCGGCAAGCTCTGCCATTTTGTTGTCGTTGCCACTTAAAATATCAATCAGTTTCGGCACCGCGCTTTTTGCGATGGACCCAAGCCTTTGAAGGGCGGCCATGGCATTTTCGCGTACATGGGGAGCGTTGTCGCTTAACGCTTCTGTTAAAGCTTCAGCAGTGGAAGCATCACGAATCGCGCCAAGCGCTCCAGCGGCATTTTGCCTTACTACGTCATCAGCATCTTTTAACGCTACAATAAGATGCGGTATTGCCTCTGTAACGACAATTCCCATATCCATATTCGCGAGAATCCCAATCGCCATAACAGCGGCTTGGTGTATGGTTCTGTCAGCATCTTTATATACTAAAGAGAGGAATGGCACTGTTTTTTGCATAGATGACTCGTGCAGAGATGTTTTTATCTCTTTTAGATCTGAAAGAGCCGACTCGCGTTTTATTAAATCCTGCGCATCTTCACGTAAAGCAGTGATGCGATCTGCAAGGTCTATAAGTATACGCACGAAAGCTTCTATCGCAATTTGTCTTGCGCTTACCGGGAGTTCAAGGTTAGTGAATGTTTGAGCGAGGGTCAGCGCAGACGGAATGCCGATTTGGACAAATGCATCAAACACCCCTTTGCGAACGGTTTGTGCAGGGTTGACTGCGGCACCGAGCAAGGCAGGCATAGCCGCCATGCCCCGATCCGCAAGCCCGGCAGATGCAATGCTTCGTACTTCTTCGTCTTCATCGCCGAGCGCTTTCGCTAAGGCATTGATAACCAGTTCGCTTTCTTGGTTAGGATTAAGCAAAGCCAGCTCGCGTACTGCATTGCGCCTTACCTCAACATCAGGGTCCATCAGCATAGCCAAGAGCTTTCCAGTTGGTGTTTCTTTTTCGCAGGAAGGCAAGCTGAAAGCTATGGCGGCGCTACCGATTGTTAGAGCGCTTCTCTTGCAAAAAATTCTCCTTGAAAATGTTTTTGATCTTAAAGGGTTAGTGCCAGTTTTTTGATCTGCCGCCCCCAGTTTTTCTAATTGGTGAGTCAAATAAGCCGGCACTGCTCTCAAGAGCAACCCAACTCCTAGAGGGTAAAATTCGCGCTTGTTGACTAGTTCGCTTCTGTTTGCTCCGTTTTGCTGAAAATGCGGTTGTGTTTCTGCGTCCGTGGGGGATAGTGTTTCTGCGGAATCAAAAGAAAACCGAAGCAGAATGTCGTTTGGCTTGGTTGTTTTGGGGAACAAACAGTATGCAGACAGATCCAACGCAGGAATGTTCGGATTTTCCCCCGTATTTTCTAGTCTTTCAAACTTCATACAGGATTGAGTTAAGCGTTCATCTTTATTTATTCGTTGTATTTAAACAATCCTTTATACAATATCTGTAAATGCGTGTCAAATTATGTAGGGGCGAAACTCTGTTTTCGCCCATTGTGTGTTCGGGCGATGATGATGTATTGGGGCAGACACGCATGTCCACTGCGTTGGTCCAATTTTGTAAAACATCTCGGACATTCCAAAAACAGATCAATTTTTGACCGTGATAATTTAAACGCCTCGTCCGCGTTCGGGTCGTACATGTTTCTAAAGCGTTGGGAGTTATAATATTGGGGCATATTTTTTACATACTACGCCCTAATTTTTTTACTGGACTGCAAAATCAAAGGGCGGCGGGTGTGGTTAGTTTTCGTTATTTTTCAAATACTCTTCTATTCTTTCGCGATTTTCGTTCTCTTTATTACCCTTAAAATACAGCTCAACAAATTCAATCCGTTGTTCCAGTTCAAAATAGGAATAAATGATGCGTAGATCCTTTTTCTTCAAATTTTTACAAAAAAATCTCGCCTTAACAATATGCGTACAGCGCGTTTTTGCAATGACATTAAAATGCTTGCCGATTCCCAAAGGCGATTCGTTTAAAACCTTTTTAAATTCAACTAAGTCGTTTTCTAAAGATCTAAATTTTTTAGATAATTTTTTAAAATCTTTTAGAAAATCGGGCGCGGCATTAAAGTTCATCATCGTAATTTCTAACCGAGTGGTCGTTGTCGCGATAAAAAACGGTTTCGTAACTTATTTCTTCTCCAATTTTATGAACTCTCCACGGAGTATCTGAATGGGAATACTCGCTTAACTCTTTAGCATTTTTCCAAGCTAAGCGCGCTAAAACTTCATCTATATGCTGAATTTCTTGAGCAGATAGAATTTTTAAATCTGCCGATCTCCTTGGCAAATATTTTTTTTGTTCGTGTTGAAAATATCTGCTTTTAATTTTTTCTATTTCGCCTTTTTCCGCCATATAATCGGTTATTTTTTTAAATTCAATCGGTGTCGGGCCAAAATGGTTTTTAATGTATCTGGCGCCGGTCAGTTGCTCTTCAAACTTTTCATAATAGTCAAAGTCAATAAAATAAAGCAACTTATAAATTGCGGTTTCGCCGATATTAGGCCGAGCCCCAACTTTTTCCAAAATATAAAGAAGCACTTCTTTAAATTTTTTTATATTTGCTCGAGGCATAATAATCCTTATTTCCGGTTCGGCGGCTTTATTGTTTTTCTTTTCTTTTTCTAAAACAACCTTGGTTTCGGTCAATTTGCCAGCTAAAAAATCCTTGATAGAAGTACCAAACATATCCGCAAGTTTCTTTGCTTCGGATATAGTAAGTTCCCGCTTCCCGCGCTCAATTTGCATATAGGTGGGGCGAGAAATTTTGAGCGCAGACGCAAGATATTCCTGCGTCATGTTGTTTTTTGCGCGTTGTTGTTGGATGAAGTTTGAAAGCATGGTTAGGTTTTAATTGGCTTTTGTAGCGCTTTTTTAAGTTTCTTTGTCATTGATTTAAAAATGGTTTTGTGTTCTCCAAAAAGATCGCTTGCGTACTTTTCAATCTCTTCATCGTTCTTTTTGTTAAAAATTTCGTGAATGCATTTATTTCTATCATCTTTGAATTTTTCCAGCTCACCAAATTCCTTTGTAGAAATCTTCCCTAATAGATAAATGTCATTTATTGCGTTATCAATCCCATAACGGTTTTTTCTCTTGCCGCGCAATGCACTAAGATCATTTCTTTTTTCCAATAAAACAAGCCCCAAAGAAGTCAGTACTCCCTCAAGCAGAGTGGCAAGCATTAAAAAAGCTTCAAGGTTTCGAGATGTCTGATTTTCTTCGTCAAAGTATAAACTATGTTCTGTCGCTCTATTATATAAACGCTGAATTTCATCAACGGAAGCACCTGTGGGCTGTTTAGTTTTAGCCATGCTATTTTTTCTTATTACGGGGCGGTATATGTTCCTTAATTTCTCGCCGTTCTAGGCTTTCGGCCGCTTCTTTACTGTGGGTAGTGCGGTATTGGAACCGTGTTCCACCCTGAAAACGCCCTTTGTGCTCGGCAATACGGTCATCCAAGCGGCCGCCTTTTGCTTTGCCAATGTAGAGAATATCGCCATCGGCATTTTTAATGCGATAAACACCAGGTTTATTGCCCGGCACTTTTTCAAGATTTTTTTGGGTTATTGTCCTTGTTGGACTAAATTTTTTTGTAGCCATAGTAGTTAAAATTAATTGTTAATATGTTTATGTGTCTATTATAGCAATGCAAAGTTTCTTGTCAATCACAATGTAAAGAAAAGAATACATGCCTTATACTTCCGCCAAAATTTGGCTTATCTTTCCCTCCATCAGCCCAATCAGCCGGCGGTTGGCGGCGATGATTTCTTCTTCTTTTTCGGCGGAGGCGATGAGTGAGGGTATATTTCTTTTTCTAAACTATATTAATTTTCCTTAACCCACAAAAGATTATTTGAATCTCTATATCTTTCAGGACCATAATGCCATTGGTTAATCCATACATCTCCATCAATATTGAATCTTGCCATTACAGTAAAGCCCTGCCCTGTTGGGGCATTATAAGGGTGGCATTCCAATTGCACGGGCGCAAATTCGTCTAAATATCCTATGTCTTCCCAATCATCTGTTTGGTCGTTCAGGTTGTAAGGAATAACTACTTTACCATCTTGTTTGCAATCTGGAATATCAGGCATGGTTTTTATG
>CAZHCQ010000013.1:0-6116 GCA_964531415.1 uncultured Gammaproteobacteria bacterium | reverse complement strand
GCAAACGCGGGAAGCTGGGCGCGAATTTTCCCGTTAATTTGAACTACCACGACCACGTTTTCTTGGCGAATATGCTCTTCGTCAAATTCAGGCCATCGCACAGCAAAAACCGAGGCCGTATGCCCAAGCCGCTCCCACAGCTCTTCGCAAAGATGCGGTGCAAAGGGCGCAAGCAAAATAATCGCGTGCTCGCAAACGCGCGTTGAAAGCTTTTCATAAGGCCCCAGTTCGTTTACTAAAATCATCAGGCTTGAAACCGCGGTGTTAAAACGGAATGCTTCTATGTCTTCTGTTACTTTCTTTATTGTTTTCTGTAAAATTCCCTCATACTCTCCTTCATGTGTATGCGGATCATGCTTTTGAATAAGGGCGATCAATTTTTTAAAAAATCTCCGTATTCCCACAAGCCCTTTTGTTTGCCATGGCTTTGTGTCTTCCAAAGGCCCCATGAACATTTCATACATGCGCATTACATCAGCCCCGTATTCTTTCACAATTTCGTCCGGGTTAATTACGTTGCCGCGGGATTTAGACATTTTCTGCCCGTCTTCTCCAAGTATCATGCCTTGGTTTCGAAGCGTTACAAACGGCTCGCAAAACGAAACGTACCCCAGCCTTTGCAAAACGCGGGTAAAAAAGCGGGCATACAAAAGATGCAAAACCGCATGCTCGGCGCCGCCCACATACATATCAACCGGGAGCCAAAAGCGCGCTTTTGCTTTATCAAAGGCCTGCGTGTCATCGTTTGAAGAAGCATAGCGCAAAAAATACCAGGACGAGCATACAAACGTGTCCATGGTGTCTGATTCTCTTCTCACTCCTTCACGCGCGCCGCACTGCGGACACGATACGTTATGAAAACTTTTTGAAAGCGCAAGAGGAGATTCTCCAGTCGGCTTAAAGTCAACATCTTTCGGCAGTATCACCGGGAGATCTTTTTCCAAAACCGGCACCTCCCCGCAGGATGGGCAATAGATAATTGGTATAGGCGCGCCCCAGTACCGCTGGCGCGAAATGAGCCAGTCACGCAATTTATAATGCACTGTTTTTTTTCCATTGCCTTTGTTTATAATATAATCCGCAACTGATCTTCTCGCCTCTTCCGCGTCCATGCCGGTAAACTTTCCCGCGTGTATCATCACGCCTCCCCCCACATACGCGCTTTTGACATGCGCGTCATGTCGCGCTATAGTAGTGTTAATGACAATGTCTGCTTTCTGTACCAAGCGAGAGCTTGCTGAAGACTCCGATTCATTTTCGGAGTCTTTTGTTTTAGGAATAATCACTACTTGTATCGGCAGATTATACTTTTTCGCGAATTCAAAATCCCGCTCGTCATGCGCCGGGCATCCTTTTACAATGCCTGTACCATACTCCATAATCGCAAAATTTGCGATATAAATCGGCATTTTCCAATCCGTTAAATGGTTCAAAGCATACCTCCCGGTAAAATAGCCCTCCTTTTCTTTTGCCTCATTCATTCGCTCCGCGCGTTTTTGCATTTCCATGCGTTTTACAAACTCTTCTGCTCCCTGCTCATACTCGGTTCCATCAACAAGATCGCGGATAATAGGATGCTCCGGCGCAATCGCCATGAATGTCGCGCCCCATGACGTATGCGGCCAAGTGGTAAAACTCGCAAGCTTCATATTCATGCCATCAACTTGCCAATACTCTTCCAGCCCTTCGCTTTTGCCGATCCAGTTTTCCTGCATCAGCTTGATTGAATTGGGCCAGTTAATATCTTTAAGCCCCGCGAGAAGATCTTCCGCAAAGTCCGTAATTTTGAAAAACCACTGCTTCATGCGCTTTTTAAACACCTCATTTTTGCACCGCTCGCACGCGCCTTCCGCTACCTGCTCGTTGGCAAGCACGGTCTTGCAGGATTCACACCAATTGACCGGCGCCTCTGCCCTATACGCCAGCCCGTTTTTATATAAAAGCAAGAAAAACCACTGCGTCCATTTATAATATGAAGGATCAGACGTATTAACCTCGTGCGCCCAGTTGTAATCAAAGCCTAAAGATTTAATCTGGCGCTTAAATGTTGCAATGTTTTCCGAAGTTGACTTTGCGGGGTGAATGCCGTTTTTAATAGCGTAGTTTTCTGCCGGCAGCCCAAACGCGTCCCAGCCCATGGGGTGAAGCACGTTATAGCCGTTCATCTTTAAGTAGCGGGTATAAATATCTGTCGCGGTATATCCTTCAGGGTGCCCCACATGCAAACCAGCGGCTGAAGGATAGGGAAACATATCCAAAACATACTGCTTTGGCCCAAGCGAACTATCCGCCTTCACCTCTGCGCATCCGGCAGTTTCCCACTTTTTTTGCCACTTTTTTTCTATTGTCTGATGGTCGTAGTGCATAAGAACTATATAATGTCCTTTGGTTCAAGCCGTTTTACTCCGAGCTTGTCAAAGTCTTTATCATAGGAAATAATCGCCATTTTGCCGCTTTGAAGCAAAGGGTTGGAAGCAATGATACAATCGGCAAATTTTACGTTGTGCTTCTGAGCTAATTTCACTGCTTTCAAAACATGAAACGCATCACTGCTCTCTAGCTTTGGAATTGAACCAATAACTGCTACTGAATGCAGAACGTCTTCTGCGTCAAGGTGATAGATCTTTAAAAGCACCCAATACAGCTCGGCGATAACCACGCTTCCGGTACACCCTCTCACACGCCCCGCGCCTACTTCTGTCAAGAAAGAGGCGGATTCTTCATGCATGACCGCATTATCCGCAAGCAAAAAACGCAAAAAGATATTCGTATCTATAAAAAAACAGCTCTGCTTAAATTCTTCCGTCATAGTGTTTCTCCATGTACGCCCTGGCTTCTACCGGATCCATTCTTTTTTCTTTTGGAACTTTATCGTTCAGACATCCGGCAAAGTCTAAAAAATTAACAATTGGCTCAAATGTCACCGCTCGATTACTTTTATCAAGATTTACGGTAACCCGTGTTTTTGGATACAATCCTAAAAAATCCCGTATATTTTTGGGCAGAGTAATTTGCCCTTTTGTTGTCACTGTTGTGATAAAAGACATAGTATTACAATAACAAGTAAGTATTACTTATAAGCTACCGCGCATCCGATGAATTGTCAATCTTTTCAAAAATTTGCTACACTCCTTTTATGTCACTTAAAATAGGCATTGTGGGCCTGCCCAATGTCGGAAAATCTACCCTGTTTAACGCGCTCACCAAACAAAAAGCTGATGCGTCAAATTACCCGTTCTGCACGATTGACCCAAACATCGGCGTGGTAAGCGTGCCTGATGAAAGGCTTGCCCATCTTGCAGAAATCTCAAAATCAGAAAAAATAATTCCAACGATTATTGAATTTGTTGATATCGCTGGGCTTGTGAAAGGTGCGCACAAGGGTGAAGGGCTTGGCAATCAGTTTCTTTCGCATATCCGTGAAGTACACGCAATAGCGCATGTGGTGCGCGCGTTTGAAGATCAAAACATCGTCCATGTTGAAGGAAGCGTGGAAGAAAAACGCGACAGCGAAATTATCGCGCTTGAGCTTATTATGGCTGATTTAAAAACAATTGAACAACGAATGGGTGCAGTAAAAGGAAAAACAAAAACCGGGGATAAAGACGCAATCAAAGAACTTTCTGCGCTTGAAAAAATATATACTTCGCTTACAGCGCGGCCTCTCACGCACGAGGCGTTTGGCAAAGAATCCTTTGGGCTGGCAGAAGAAGACCGTGCGTCGCTCTCTTATTTGAACCTGTTCACGTTTAAACCGATGATTATCGTACGAAATACTGACGAAGCCACGCTCTCCAGCGCGAAAGACAACAAAAGCGCCTCGTTCATTACGCTTTCGGCAAAACTAGAAAATGAACTTTTAGAACTCCCCCCTGATGAAGTGAGAGAATATCTTTCAAGCATTGGGCTTCTCTATACAGGGCTTGAACAACTAATTACTACGGGGTATAAAGCGCTGAATTTAATCACCTTTTTTACCACCGGGCCAAAAGAAACCCGAGCGTGGACAGTTACAAAAGGCGCGAAAGCGCCGCACGCCGCCGGCGTTATTCATACTGATTTTGAAAAAGGCTTTATCAAAGCCGAGGTGATATCATACACAGATTTTATCGCATGGAGCGGCGAGGCCGGCGCACGGGAAAAAGGCCTCTTGCGGCTTGAAGGAAAAAATTACGAAGTACAAGACGGAGATATTATGCACTTTAGATTCAGCGTGTAACCCTATGATATGGAAACATTTGACCCTGAAAAAGAACTCGCATCGTTCAAAAATCCTCCAACAGGCGGGGGCGCGGAAGAAAAAAAAGAACGCCGAAAAATAAACCAAGAACGCCTTGATGAACTGAAAGACACGCTTGCCGTTCAAAAAGAAGATCTTGCTGATCTTCGCGCAGGCTTAATAACCGCAGTACAAGAAAACCCCGCTCTTTCGCTTGAGGAGATGCGCAATTACGCAGATTCGTATGCCGAGCGCTATGGATTCAGCAAAGCCCAAAAACAAGAAGCATACCGCGTGATTGAGGAATATGGGAAAAAGAACAGAGCCGTTTTAAAACTCAAAACACGGTTTGAAGGAAACGACGACGCGTGCGAAGTATTTACAATGCTTTTCAAAGAACGCCCCGAGGGGCGCATAGAAATCTTCTACGGCCCCATGACCATTTTTCTGCGATGCCACAACTTGCGAGATTACGCATGGATATTTTCAGGGCTCTATGCCGAGCCTCGCCGTAAAACAAAAAATAATTTAACCGATGAAATAATAGCACAGGCACAACACAGCGGAGGATTACGGGCAATTGATTCAAATTGGGGTGATCTTTCCGGTTGTGTGCTTGTTGAAAAAGCAACCCCAGACGACAGCCCAGAGCATATGCAAAACATATTTGCGCACGAAAAAGAGCACGCAATTGAACATCTCTTTCCTCTTGAAAAAGAACAGGCGCAGCTTTCAAAACGCGAATTGAAAAGCGCACCAACAGCAGAGGCAAAAAAACAACTCCTTGAAAAATTCCTTCTTGCTTTGCGCAAAGACAGCGACCATCGTGTAAAAGACGAAATTTTTGCATACTTCACTGGTGGGCGTACCGCCGATGACATAAAACAATTGCTCACCATGAAAGAACGCGAAGGCGGGCTGTATGACTATTTTTCGCAAGCGCGGGAAAATTTAACGCCGTCACTCGTAAATGAATTTGGGATCGAGCACAAAGCGCTTTTTGAGGAAACCGTAGACGAACTATTTGATCTTACAAAAAACACCGGCGCGTACTATAACTACATCTGCGAACGCATCAGCGCGTTTCAAAAACTGCTCAATGCCGGCTATAACGTGGAGCAGGCAAAAGGGCTTTTGGAATACGAACCGGTGTGGAAATGGGAAAAAGCGGTAAAGCGGCAATTGGAACAAAAAACAGAGGCGCGCGGCCGCGCGCCTCTACCTCCGCCCGAACCACAGCCCAAAAAGCCTCCCTCTCCAGAATCAAAACCGCACCGCGAAACCGTATGGGGAAAAATCAAAAACATCACAAAAAAAGCGTGGAACGGCGTAAAACGATTTGCAAAAAAGGCATGGAATGGCGTGAAAAATTTCTGGAAGAAAATGCGGGGGAAGTAGTAGTAGGGGCAGGCCCCTGTGCCTGCCCAAAATTAAAATTGCCTGCCCGATAAAAATTCTGCCTGCACGAATAAAAACGCCGTCTGCCCGAATAAAACATGCCCCGATATAAATCTGTGTCCACCAAAAATTACGATTAACAATCCCCATCAAAAATGGGCAACCACGGGGGCAATCACAGGGCAACCACAGGGCAACCACAGGGGCAACCACGGGGGGTTGCCCCTACCATATTTTGCGGTATTTTTCAAAAATTCCCCCTAAAAAGAAAAAGCCCAAGTGAGGTGAAGTTGATTGCCGTAATTCAAAGATGGTAAAAGTAATTTCTTAAATCTTCATCAGCAACGTATCGGAGCGCTTGGCGGTAAATTGCTTTAATAGTGCCGCGATCAAGCTCTTTGTGGTTTGGAATCGTCATTGTTTGCTTTGTGCCATCATGTATAATTCTGCACAATTTTACGTGGCTTCCTTTTTGGGCTGAAATAAAAAAGCCAATCTT
>CAZHCQ010000012.1:0-20397 GCA_964531415.1 uncultured Gammaproteobacteria bacterium | reverse complement strand
AAATCTTTTTTCGCGCTGATAATTTTCACGCCTTTTTCTGAATCGTTCTTCGGCCCAATGTGCGTGCCTTTCGCTGGATCAGTTAAAGAGACAACTTCTCCGGGCGTTTCAAACATTTTCAGATACTGAATGGCTTTATCGCAAATTACCTTGCCCGATTCCTCTGCCTCTTCATAGCTGATATAAGGAATAGTTCGCGTATGCGAAACAATGTTCGGATCCGCAGAAAGCACTCCGTTCACTTCTTTCCAGAGAATCACTTTGTGGGCATGCAAAGCCGCGCCTAAAAAACACGCGGTGGTGTCAGATCCTCCGCGGCCTAGAGTCGTTGTTTGCCCGTCAGCATTTTTCCCAATAAACCCGGTAATCACCGGAATCCCCTCGTGCGCGCTCTCTAGGCTTTTTAGCGCGTTCTTTGCGGATTCGTCAAACATAATATTCGCGTCTAAAAACGCGCTGTCGGTAAGTATACCCAACTCTTCGCCACTCAATCGCCTCGCGCGCATGCCGCTGCTTTCAAGCAAATGGGCAAAAAACCAGCTCGCGAGCTTTTCACCGTACGCAAGCACTTTATCGTGCACAACAGCCATCAGCCCAAACCGGGAGATAACCGCAAGGTCGCTTTCCAATTCCGCAAAAAGCGCATTTAATTTCAATGTCAGCGCTTCTGTCTCGCGCTCGTTCATGCACACCTCTTTCATGAGCGAAAAATGCCGTTCTTTCAAATCTTTTATAAAAAGCTGAATAAGTTCGCCGGGGTATGCGCGGTGCCCGTTGTCTTTGAGCTGTTGTTTTAAATTGTATAAAATTGAAACAAGCTCGTCAGTAACGCCTTTCAGCGCAGACACCACAACAATCGGCCTATTCCCCGCCTTGTGCTGATCGCTCACTTGTTCCTGCGCACGCAGAATCAAATCAGCCGTACCCATAATTGCCCCCCCGAATTTATTGATAATAATTTTTTTGTTCATATATGCCTGTCTTTGTTTAAAGATAATTAAATTTGTTCGCCCCGGCGCAGGGCGCGATGCAGGGCGCGATAAATCGCGCCCCTACTGTTCTTTAATCGTTTCTTCAATTTTTGTGCCGAAATGCCGGCCGACTCCTTCTTCTTGAAGATATGCCAAAACTTCGTCGCCGGCTTTTAGTTTTGTGACTGAAATAAAACCCCCGCCCGGCGCGGTCAGCCGTATTGTTTCCGCGTTTTGTAACACAAGGGTGAACTCCTTTCCGCCCGCGTTCGCCTTCACAAGAATCATCGGCCGCCGCTCTATCTTGATGCGCCCGATAACTGCCGTTTCTGTATTTCCTTTCGGATCAACCAGCAGGGCGCGCATGCCGCTTTTAAGTTCCGAAAGATACTTTGTTGTATCGCCCGGCATGCGGATATACGCATGCGCCGCACCTGCGTTCACGCGAAAAGGGCGCGGGTCGCAATAGGGGTTTTCTACATTCTCGTTATACACTAAAAAGAGCGCGCTTGCAGAATCACCCACAAGCAAGCCCTGCCCCGGTTTTAAAAGAGTACCAGTATCAACAACCACCCGATCGCCAAGCCCTACCGGTTCAGCACTCACGATCTGTGCGGTAACAAGGCTCAAATGCTCGTTGCCGGCTGTTTGAATAAGCTTCCCTGTTTTTTTTATTTCTAAAGGATCAGCTGTTTCAAGAAGAATTCCATCCGCCCCTTTTTCCATAGTTTCAAGAGCGAGTTTTGCCTCGTCTGCACTGTGTACGTGCTGAATCAAATTTGACGTTTTTGAAATCAGATTTTCAAGCGGGATGATCGTCCAGTCTTTATTGGTAATAATTACCGGAATTTTTCCCTGATATTTTTCTGCTTCTTTTTCTTTGTCTTTTGAATCTATCAAAACCTCTGCCACGTCTTTGCCTATTATAAAATCCGCCTGCTGATCTTTGGAAATCACATCCACAACAGCAAGCTCTTTTACTTTTCCTGCAAACCCTTCAGGCGCATACACTGCAGAAAAGCCGGACTCTATCGCAAGCGTCACCAGCTCTTTGTTCCATTCGCTTATTTTAAACCAAAATTTTTTCATATTTTTATAAAAATAATTTTATACTGAACCGTGTACCGCGAATTTAATTTTTTGCACAATCCCGGCGATGTTTTCATGCTGAAACACGTTTCGCCCGCAGGAAACACCGGCCGCGCCAACTTTCACGCATCCGGAAATAGACTCAAGCATTGCCTCTTCGCTTCCTTTGGCGCCTCCGGCGATAAGCACGGGAATTGGACATCCAGAAACGACCTGCCGAAAAGTTTCAGGGCTTCCGGTATAAGGCACTTTCACGATATCTGCGCCAAGCTCTGCCGCAACACGCGCCGCATGCGCAATGCGTTCGCTGTCAGTAAAGGTAACAATCGTGCCGTCTTTTTCCATTCGAGGGTACATCATTGCCAAAAGCGGCAACCCAAGCTTTTCGCATTCGCCGGAAACGCGCCCCAAATCCCGCAGCATTTCCGGTTCATACTGGTTTGCCATATTGATATGAATTGAAACGCCCTGCGCCCCGAGCGCGTCAACTTCAAACGGTTCTGCAACAAGCACCTTCCGCAACACAATGCCCATGGTTGTTGAGGCAGAAATATGAATGAGCACCGGCAAATCGCCTATTTCCTCTCTATAGCGTTTATACATTCCTTTATGAAGAACTATCACGTCAACTCCTGCCTGTTTCACCGCTTGAATCGTTGTGCCAAGCGTGTCTAATCCCTTCATTGGCCCGTCGCTCACGCCGTGATCCATCGGAATCATCACTGCCCGCTTTGTTTTTGGATTTATAATTTTTGCAAGTAATTCTGCTTTGCGCTGGTTCATAAAGTTAAGCATGAGTTTTCGCCCGCCGCAGGCGGGTGGAAACTATAAAATTTAAAAAATTTTCAAATTTCTTTCTGTAAAAAAAATAACCGATTTTTGTAATCGGCATTTTCTTTTTTAAATACTATCTTTGATTCAGTATGAAAACGCCGATCAGCTTAACCGGTAAAGAAATAGAAGCTAAAAAACCAAGATGTATTTTGTCGGCTTTTTTCCATAGCTATACAATAGCAAACTGCTGAAAAATCGTCAAACTGTTGATAATACAGGCGCAATAACCTGCCTCTACCCCGCGAGTTATTGACAAACTGCTAAAAATTGCTAAGCTCATGAGTCTTTTTATTTTACTAAATGCCTCTTAAAATGCCTTTTGAAGATTCACGCATACTCGCTGTGCAAAGTGCAGACACAGCTTACGAGAAAAAGGAAAAAGAACGAAGAAAAAAGTGGTTTCTGGATGCCCAATTTTGCTTTAGCGGGCTTGCATTTTTGCGTTTTTTTGGACATGACATTGAAGCGGCATGGTCGTTAATCAACGAGCGGGTTGCTCAACCAATGGGTTTAACAAGAGGTATCAGCGTGGAGCATGCGGCAGAGGTCAGAGATCACCTTACTGGAGCTGAACTAAACGAAATGATTCTACAGGCAGGCGAAATTACCGCAATACACGAAGTAAACAAAAGGCACGACATAAAAATAAACCCCAGCGTTCAAGAACTCTTGATGCAAAAGCTTTTTGATTTTATACGCAACATAATGCGCTACAATATCAAGGATCCGGTGCAGAGAATGAAGCATCTCTTTCATAGCGCGGAACAACTTGAAGAGCCAATGGTGGTTATTCATATCAATGTTCTTACGGATTTAGAAATTGCGCTCCAAAAAAACGCGCTTGAACGCACAAGAAAGGCTGGAAAGATAACAGAAGAAGAATACGAAAAATCACTTTCAGAAATACCGTCGCCAGAACAGATGGAAGCACAATTGCGAAATGGGGATTTAGAGCAAGATACTGCGTTTAACCGCGCATTTGCGTATCTTTCAAAAATGCAACACAACAGGCGAAACGAAAAAACCGTCCGCATTGCATTTGAAAATACAGTTCTTGCTCGCGGAAAAGAAAAACTCACATTCTTTGAAAATCCGGCTGAATTAGTGCGTATTCTAAAGGCACGAGGCGAGGAGGCTAAAGATATGGGAGTAACGCTTGATGGAGCGCATCTTGCAATTACCAATAAACGTCTTCACTCATTAGAATTAGAAGAACTCAATGCGAGTGAAATCATAGGGGCTATTTCAAAACGGCTTTTCAATGTGCATCTGAATGGCTATGAAGCAACAAATCAGGAGCAAACAAAATTTGAAGACGGTATTCCAATGCA
Source organism: uncultured Gammaproteobacteria bacterium (assembly GCA_964531415.1). Taxonomy (GTDB): domain Bacteria; phylum Patescibacteriota; class Patescibacteriia; order UBA9629; family CAZHCQ01; genus CAZHCQ01. The sequence goes on along the minus strand of CAZHCQ010000012.1, from coordinate 16,172 downwards.
TAAAAGCGAAAATAGACAATTTTTTCAAGAAATTATGCGTGCTTTGTGTGATTTTGAATGTGAAGTGCCTTTGGTGTTTGAGTTAAACCCATTCGGCGAACATTTTGGGGTTAAAAACAGTATGTTTGAAAAACTACTTTCGTGTATAAAACGCCCAATCAAACGCGGTGTTTTGGGGGAATACCTTGAAGAAGAAATTCAAGCCTATATAAAAGAACTGTTGTTTATTCAACAGGCGCTTGGAATAAAACAAGAAGAAGAAACGCTTTAAAAAGTATGCTCTATTCACGCGTGAACGCTTTTTCAAACATACGGCAGCTGTGCAAGCGTCTTCTCAATCTGTTCACCGGCCTCAAGAAGAACATTTACCGTGTCCCATGTTCCTTCTAAAAACGCGCTGTGCGCGTTTGGCCTTTGCAATCTGCATGAGGCAGAAAGGCTACCGCAAGAGATGAGCATGCTCGTAAGCGAAAAAGTAAATTCAACGCATGGGTCTTCGCTGATTTGTGCGACAAACGCTTCCCATTCGCCTTTTGAAATAAGCACACACGGGATGCCGTTATTCAAAGCATTCACGAAAAAAATATCAGAAAACTCGCCGCACGCTACAATAAGCCCGATGCCAGGAGAACCTTCGTCCATACCCCACCGCTTCAGCCCGGCAACCGCGTGCTCGCGCGAAGAACCGCTTCCAAAATTCCTGCCGACAAACAAAATAGACGCGCCTTTAAAACGAGCGTCGTCAAACGCGTGCGCTTCTCCTTTTGCCTGCATTGCCAATTTGTCGTCTGCAAATACATGCGCGCCCAAATCATCAAACACGACGCACTTTAAAAACCGCGCCGGCATAATGCGGTCAGTGTCTATATCGTCTTCTTTTAGTACTATTCCCCGGCCTTTGATTATAGTAATTTTTGGTGATTTCATGCTTGTTCGTTTCATTATTTGACTTGCTTAAATCTCCCTCACATCCACCACTTCTCCTGCAAGTGCGGCGGCCGCAACCATTGCAGGACTCATGAGAATGGTGCGGCCAGTCGGGCTTCCCTGCCTTCCGCGGTAATTCCTGTTTGAAGATGAAGCACAGAGCTCATCTCCTTGGAGCTTATCCGGATTCATCGCCAAACACATGGAACAGCCGGCGGATCTGAATTCAAACCCCGCTGATTCAAAGATTTTGTCTAACTCTTCTTGCTGTGCTTGCGTGGAAACTGTCGCAGATCCCGGCACCACAAGGGCGCGAACGTGCGGTGCAACTTTTTTCCCTTTTACAATCTTTGCGGCTTCGCGAAGATCAGAAATTCTGCTGTTCGTGCATGAGCCAATAAACGCCACGTCAATCTTTTTCCCTAAAATTTCCTCGCCCGCCTTAAATTTCATATAGCCTAACGCGCCGATAGATGCATCATCTTTTGCTTCGGGAATTTTTTCGTCCACGCCGATCGCATGCCCCGGATTTGTTCCCCAGGTGACCATCGGTGAAAGTTCATCCGCGTTCATCTCAAACACGCCGTCATATTCGGCAGAATCAGCGCAAGATGCAAGAGAGAGCCACCAGCGCGAGAGTGCTGAAAATTCTGTGCCTTTTGGAACGTACGCGCGCCCAGCAAGATATGAAACCGTTACGTGATCCGGATTAACATACCCGTGCGCCGCGCCTCCCTCAATAGACATATTACAAAGCGTCATACGGCCTTCCATATCAAGGCTGTGAATTGCGGAACCTCCGTACTCATACGCATAGCCCAAGCCTCCAGCAACGCCAAGCTGTTGGATAATTTTTAAAATAATATCTTTCGCATACACGCCTTTTTGCAAACGCCCGCTTACTTCAATGCGCCGCACTTTCATTGAAGAAAGAGGCAGTGTTTGGGAAGCGAGCACGTTTGCCACATGCGTGGTGCCAATGCCAAACGCAATGCATCCAAACGCCCCATGCGTTGAAGTATGCGAATCTCCGCAGACGATAATTTTCCCGGGCTGGGTAAGCCCCAGTTCCGGGCCAATCACATGCACAATGCCGGATGAGGGGTGTTTCCACCCAAAAAGCGTTATCCCGTTTTCTGCACAATTTCTTTCCAGATGCTGGAGCATTTCCTCGGCAAGAGCATCAGAAAGCGGGCGGCGATCCTCGTTCGTTGGCACAATATGGTCTACCGTTGCAAAGGTCAGCTCCGGATGCCGCACTTTAAGCCCCCGTTCTTTCAGCATTGAAAATGCCTGCGGGCTCGTTACCTCATGAATTAAATGCAGGCCAATACATACCTGCACATCGCCAGTTTTGAGTTTTTGAACAGTATGGAGATCAAATATTTTATTATAAAGCGTATTACGTGCCATTTTTATAAATCTTTATAAGTACTTTCCTTCCGATACTCAATCTTTTCAACTTCAAAATCATTGTTTTCGTTATACCAAAAAATAACCCTCAATCGTCCATGCCGTAGCCTATAATAGAATGTTCCCCTTAACTTTTTAATTTGCAAACCGGAAAATTCTCTTTTTTCTAATAAACTTAAAATATGAAGAAGGCGCTCTCGCTCTTTTTGCGTACACTTTCGCAAAAATTTATTGATCTTATCCATCTATCTCCTGTATCGCCTTAAGAATATCTCTTCCCAATATTCCTTTTCCGCCATTATCTCTCTTCGCATCAAAAACCACCTCATATTCTTCTAAATCGTCTGGATCAATCGGGGCTATTTTTAAACAAAAATCCTGTGTTTCCACTAAAAACTGGTTGGTATTAAATTTTTTACGCCACGCGGAAGGCAATGTGATTTGCCCGCGAGACGTGGCTTTTTGTATTGTTTTAGTTAGCATATTGATACTACTTATTTACTTACTTTCTTACAATAATGCATCAAGCCTTGCAGTGTCAAGGCTTTGCACTCGTTCATGATATAGTTCACACTAGAGCGTAGAATGAATACACTTCGTGTAATAGAGGGAGTTGGGTGAAAAGCCCACACAATTATTTTTGTATTCAAATGAAGAAAACATGAATATCATAATGATATGGATCTAAGAGAATATATTCGTAATCACCCTGATTTTATTTTTGGACATGAGCTTGTTGAAGAACCACTGAATGTCAAAAAAGAAATAAAAACATTTTCACAAAATAATTATCTTTCGAAATTCATAATGAAAATCAATAAAGGATATAATGATTTATTTTTAGACGAAATTGGAAAATTTAATCAGTCATTCTCTTGGTACTTACAATCACTGAAAAGGACTCTCATCCAAGTTTCACTAGCAAGACGCTTTAACCAAGAAATTAAATATTATCCAAAAAATAAACCCTACTCAGAGAGACAAATTCTTTTAATGAAAAAATATAGAGATTATGCTCCATTCACTGAACTAGATTTTCAAAACCTAATTATCCATTCATGTATGCTCATAAATCGATCTCTTGGAGTATCGCGCACATTTATCGAAGGAACTAATTTACCTAGTTTTACATCATTTAGTGATCATAAAAAATTCATCAAGAAAAACGGTCTAATTCCAAATATGCGTGAGTACTCTGATTACATTGTAGATGAAACAGACTGGTTTGAGATTCCGTTAAAATTATTAAGAGATAAATATCTTATGCATACATCAGAGAAACATCTGAACTTTCTTGGTTGTCGTAATAACTGGAATCTTGAATTAACAGTATGGATATCAAAGAAAAGTGGGGACTTAAGTAATGTAAAAGTTGTCTGTTTCAATCCAAGACGTTTAGCTCGTGATATTCATAATTATTTGAATTTTATTTCTAAATTTGGATTACAAAAACTATAAAAACATGACCGTGTGGGCTGTCATCTTATAACACGGCGTATACGGTCCGCAAGCTGGTTCAAGCTACAAGCTTGAACGCCGCAAAAACATCGGCTAGCCCAAAACATTGTATAACCTCACCAACGAGGTAATTTTTATAGTACGCCCCACTTACTTATTCTCCCCCCACCACTTGATAATCCGCTTCATGCCTTCTGTTATGTTCTCTTGCGAGCAGGCGTAGGAAAAGCGGACATGCCCTTTGCCGGTTGGGCCGAAGGCGTCACCTGGCACAAGCACCACCCGCGCCTCTTTCAAAAGCTTGATGCAAAACTCATAGCTTTCAACGTGCGGCACCACCTTTGGAAAAATATAGTAGGCGCCCTGCGGTTTTTGATAAGAAAACAAATCCGGTATCTCATCAAAGTATGAGCAGATCAAATCGCGCCGCTTGGAAAATTCTTCACGAAATTCATGAACGCACGCCTGCGGACCAATCAAAGCTTCTATCCCCGCGTATTGGGAAGGGCCAGACGCGCACACCGCTATTGCATCATGCACCTTCAGCATTTGGTTCACAAACCCCTCTTCCGCATACACATAGCCAATTCGAAAGCCGGTCATCGCGTATTCTTTGGATAAGCTAAAGCAGGAAATTCTCTGGTTTTTCAATTCCGCTATGTTCGTCAGGCTGTAAAATTCGTTATCATCGTATACTAAAAAATCATAGGGCTCGTCTGTAATCACAATAATATCGTACGCAATTGCCAACTCCGCCAATTTGAGCTGATCCTCTTTTGGAAATACCGCGCCAACTGGGTTAGACGGATTGGTGATAATCATTGCTTTTGTTTTTTTCGTAATCGCCTTTTGAAAGCCGTCTATATCAAGCTTCCAGCCTTCATCTTCAAGAAGAGGAACAAATACTGGAACTCCGCCTGCAAGGGTGATCTGCTCAATATGTGAAGAAAAGCATGGAGAAGTAACAAGCACTTCGTCTCCGGGATTCACAACAGTAAGCACTGCGGTTGAAATTGCTTCCATCGCGCCTGCGGTGATATAAATCTCACGATCCGGATTTGCGGAAATGCCGCGCTTCTCTTTTAAAACACGGGCAACGGCATCACGAAATTCCTTGTATCCGCTCATCGGGCTGTACTTGCCGATATGCGGGTTTTCGTCAAACTCTTTTTTTACGCGATCACGAATGTGCGAAGGCGTTTGGAAAGACGGCGTTCCCTGCCCGAATGAAATGGCATCGGGATAGGAAAGCCCGAGCATCATCATCTCTTTAATTGCCGAGACGGTAATTTTTTGCACCCGATCCGAAATGCCCTTTGTTCTCACCGCATATCCTTCCATTGCGAGCGCGGATTTTTTTGAAGTATCGTTCATACTGATAGTAATGAGTAATAAAAAACTGCCCTTTTGCGGACAGCTTTTATGTGGGTAACCTTTTTTCTAAAAAATCTGTATTGATATAATTGCAAATACGATCCCCCATTTCGTTTGTTTTAAGCGAAGTGGCGTTTTCTCGTGCGCAATCAAGCGTTCCGTACCCGTCTTGAAGAGCGCGAAAAACCGACTGTTTAATGAAAAGCGCTTCCTGTTTCATATTAAAACTTAATTCAAGCATCAAAGCACAGGACAAAATCATTCCAATGGGGTTTACGATATTGTTGCCTGCAATATCCTGGGCGCTTCCGTGAATCGGCTCAAAAAGCCCAAACTTTTTCTCATTCATGCTTGCTGAAGGCAAAAGCCCTAATGATCCGGCAAGTACTGATGCCTCATCACTTAAAATATCGCCAAACATGTTTTCTGTCAAAAGCACGTCAAACTGTTTTGGGTTTTTTATAATCTGCATTGCCGCGTTGTCAACAAACATGTGCTGAAATGAAACCTCGGGGAATTCTTGTGCCACATCCGCGACCACCTTGCGCCAGAGCCTTGAACAGGCAAGCACGTTTGCTTTATCCACCGACGTTACGTGCTTTCTTTTCCGATCCCGCGCGAGCGCAAAAGCAACCCGTGCAATGCGCTCTATCTCAAAACACGAATAGCTCATCGTGTCTGCCGCTGATGATGCAGTTTTAAGCCCGCGGTACTCCGCTTCAAGACGCTTCCCAAAATAAATACCCGAAACAAGCTCCCGCACAATAATAAAATCAATGTTTTTATCAGGCGCAAAAATCGGGCGCAGGTTTGAAAATAAGTCAAATGTTGTGCGAAGCGTCAAAAGAACATTTTTTTCGGCATCTTTCCATTTTTCTTCTTGAATTTCTGAAACAGGGCCTCCAACGGCGCCAAACAATATCGCGTCAGAATCTTTGCATACAGCAAGAGTATCTTCAGGAAGATGCGTGCCGTATGCGTCAAAAGCCGCGCCGCCCGCAAGCGCTTCCCTGCACACAAACTCATGGCAAAAATGCCGTTCAATAAGCCTTAAAATCTTTATGGCTTCGTCCATAATTTCAGGACCAACTCCATCTCCCGCTATAACTGCGATTGTTTTACGCATAGCTCCTCTTCAAGCTTATTTGCCGCATCAATATAGGCTTTAATGCTCGCTTCCAAAATATCCATGCTCGTGCCCTCTCCGGTCGCAACACGGTGATCGTCCCTTAATTTTACGGTTACCTCGCCAAAAGCATCTTTGCCGCGCGTCAACGCCTTGATATCATACATTTCAAGCGTATACTCTTTCTCTATAATCAAGGTAATTGCTTTATACAGCGCATCAATTGGGCCAAAGGCCTCCCCTGGTTTGTGCATTGCCTTTTCGTCTTTTTCAAGCTCAACTTCGGCACGTGATTTTACGCCGGATCCGGACTCAACGTGCCAGCTTTTGAGCACGTACCGCTTTCTCGCTTCCACATGCGCGATGCCTTTGATTTTACGCGCAAGCACGAGAATATCCTCATTGAAAATTTCTTTTTTCTTATCCGCAAGCTGAATAAAATCTTGATAAAACTGCTCAATTTCTTCATCGCTCATAACAAACCCAATCCGTTCAAGATGCTTTTTCATTGCGTGCCTGCCGCTGTGCTTCCCCAAAACAAGCACATTGGACTCCCACCCCACGTCTTCCGCCCGCATGATTTCAAAAGTTTCGCGCTTTTTTAAAATGCTGTCCTGGTGAATGCCGGATTCATGCGCAAATGCGTTTAACCCCACAATTGCCTTATTCCTCTGCACCGCGATGCCGGTCAAACTTGAGACCATTTTGCTCGTTGCATAAATCTCTTTACTCATAATGTTTGTTTCCTTTTTTTTGAAGTACTCATGCCGTACTGCGAGCGCCATCACGATTTCCTCAAGGCTTGCGTTTCCAGCCCGCTCTCCAAGGCCGTTAATGGTACATTCCACTTGGCGCGCTCCGTTCTCAATTGCCGCTATGCTGTTTGCGGTTGCAAGGCCTAAATCGTTATGGCAGTGCACGCTTAAGATAACATCTTTTTGAAAGCCGGGAATTCGTGCAACAAGCTCTCTGATACGCTCTCCCCATTCGCTTGGTATCATACAGCCAACCGTATCCGGAATGTTGATTGTTCCGGCGCCTTCGGCGATTGCGGCTGAAATAATCTCACAGAGAAAATCCATGTCGCTCCGGGATGCGTCCATTGCTGAAAATTCCACATCCTCAACATAGCTTTTCGCCCGCGCAACCGCGCGCTTTGCCATATCCAGCACTTGGGCACGCGTTTTTTTCATCTGATATTCCAGATGGATATCAGAACTTGAAATGAACGTATGAATACGCGGGTGTTGTGCGGTTTTCAAGGCATCTCGCGCCGCGTCAATGTCTTTATCAAGCGCACGGGAAAGCGCACATATCACCGGGCGGGAAATTCTGCTTCCAATTTCTGCAACCGCCTTAAAATCATCAGGCGAAGCGACGGGAAACCCTGCTTCTATAATATCCACGCCCAATTTTTCAAGCTGAAGAGCGATTTGTATTTTCTCCTCAACCTGAAGCGTTGCGCCCGGGGATTGCTCCCCATCGCGGAGTGTTGTGTCAAAAATTTTTATAAGATGCATTGGATATTTAAAAAATGTCTGCCAAAAAGCAGGCACCATTTGGAGGGAACAAAAATTTTTGTTCCCTATTCATACACCATGTGTTCGTCAAGCTTGATGTATGCAAAGAGTTCATTCTCATTAAAAAAACGGGGGATTTCTTTTTCAGCATTTTCAGGAGAATCTGAAGCGTGCACCAAATTCTGGTTTGACATTGCCATGTCCCCCCGGATTGTGCCTGCATCAGCGTCAACGCCCTTTGTTGCGCCAACAATAAGCCGAACGCCCTCAACCGCGCCTTCCCGCCCTTCCAGCACAATCGCAACGATCGGAGAACTTTTCATGAATGTTTTTAAATCGCTAAAAAACGCCTTATCTTTATGGTGGAAATAATGATCTTCCAAAAGCGCGTCGTGCAGGTTGAGCATCTTCATTCCTACAATTTTTAAGCCTTTTTGCTCAAACCGCCTGATAATCTCCCCGATAAGATTTCTCTGCAAGGCGTCTGGTTTGATAATAATAAGCGTTCGTTCTATTTTCATAAAGAATCTTAATTGATTGGATTATTATATATATAAGCATCTCTGTCAATGAGGGCATATCTTATCAATCTCCTGATTCGCCGCTTCAATATACTGAAACAACGGCACATCTTGTTTGTTTTGGAATGTTTCTAGCAAATCCTCTTTCAGAATTAAACAGGCTACTACCTGTTTTTCCGATAACGGATTCTCAAGAGAAAAATGAAGCCGCTTAAAACATGTTATTTTTTCACCCAAACTTCATGCCCGTTGCTCAACATCACCACATCTCCCCTTTCGTCGTTTCGCAACACTTCTGCATGAACTGCCTTAAGCCGTTCAAGCGTTTGGGGAGACGGATGGCCGAAGCGGTTGTTCGCGCCAGATTGAATCACCGCGTATTGCGGCGAAACGCTTTGTAAAAATTTTTGAGACGAGCTGAATTTGCTCCCATGATGCGAAACTTTCAACACCTCGGCGCTGATATCATCAGCAAGCAGAAGTTCTTCAGTGCGCGCGGGCGCATCTCCGGTAAACAAAAAATCAATATTTCCGTAAGTTAACTTTGCAAAAATTGACGTTTCGTTAAGATCTTTCACCTTTGCAATGCTTATATCTTCTTTAGGATAAAGCAGAGCAAGCCACATATTTTTGCCAAGAGAAATTTTTGCGGGGCGGTCTGCTTTGATAAATTCAACCCGTTTTTCAAGCGCTGTTTCAATAAACTCGCGGTATGCCGCCGTATCATTCACTGCACCGGTAATTATCACCGATGAAACCCTATACCGCCGCATAAGTTCAGTGAAGCCTCTAAAATGGTCAACCTGCGGATGCGTGAGGATTACTAAATCAATCGTCCGCTCATAGAGAGGCAGAGCGCTCCCCACGCGCGCAAGCAGGGAATTGTCCGGCCCGCCGTCAATAAGAATTCGCTGGCCAAAAGGCGTGCTTGCAAGGATTGCATCTCCCTGCCCAACATCAAGAAAAGCAACTTTAAGATTATTCGCATGGGCAAAAAAAACATACCCGAACAGAACAACCTCAATCACCAACGCGGCTATGCACAGCCTATATATGTGTTTCCAGAATGTGGGCATAAAAAAGGGCATTACTTACTCTCCCAATTACCCTCCATCTCCTCGCTCACCATTTTTTTCATTTCCAATAAAACCTGCTCGCCTTTTGTGGGCGCGCGGAGTGCCTTCTGTTTTTGAATGCGTACGTTATATTCCGCAATTTCACTCGGCGTGCGTACCGCCTCACTCCACATCCACAACGCAAGCATCACCACGGTGCCAAAAACCATGAGCACAAACAAAATAACAATTATATGATGGCGTTGAAACATACAAATAGTGCTCTTTGAGCGTCCCGCCCGCCTGCGGCGGGCGGGACGCGTCTTTACAATGCGATAAATTTAAACATTTTAATCTCTAAACTTCTTATATTTACATTATAGCGGAAATAAAAAAAATTTTCTCACATCAGCGCGGCGAACAGCCGCCCGTTTTAAAATCAAAAAAATAATTCCATAGCTTGCGGCAACAAAAAAGAGCGGGAAGAAATCAACGCGCACACTGCTGAAAGGAATTTTTGCAAGAGCCAGACTTACTGCGATCACGTACTCCAAAAGAAGCGCGGTTATGAATGCGCAGAGCTGTGCGAGCGAAAAAGAAAGAAAAGAGAGCAAAACCGTTAAAAAACCAACGGCCATAATGAGCGGAATAAGCCACAGGATGAGCGCGTTTGAAAAAAGAAAAACAAGCGAAATGCTTCCAAAGTGGTATGCAGAAAGCGGCAGAGTGAATATTGTTGCGCCAAGCGTTGTGGCAATGGTTTCGCAGAGCACGCTTCCAAAAACGCCCAACTTTTGAGAGCCAAAAATTCTTTGCGCAAGCGGCATACAGAGCGGCGCCCCATAAATTACCCCGATGGTTGCGGCAAAAGAGAGTTCTAATCCCGCATCATAGGCAAGGGCATACGGGCTTAAAAAAACCATAAAAAACGCGCTTACGAGTATAAGCCAAAGAGGAGTAATGCTCCTTCCGCAAAAAAATGCGGCTAGTGCAATTCCAGCCATGAGCCCGGCCCGCACCACCGACGCTCCCGCGCCGGTTATCACAATAAAACACCCGATACACGCAAGCACGATCAGCGAGCGGCTTCGCCGTGAAAGATGTGCATACACGCCGAGACGCATAATGAGGCCGGCAATAACGCTGATGTTATAGCCGGAAATCGCAATAATATGCATCAGCCCGTCTGCAATAAACGCAGATGAAAGATTATCTGGAAGTGTAGCGCGCGTACCCACAAGGAGCCCCAAAAGAAGAGAGCCGTGCGGCTCCGGGAAAAGCGTGTTCACTCGTGCAGTAATTCCAGTTTTAAGTTTAAAAATCTCTCGCTTGAAAAAATTCCCCTGCCCTGATCTTGTTTTTATAATGCGCGGATACGAACAGGTCCAAAATATCCCGTCTTTTTTTAAATACAAATCGTAGCGAAATGAATCAAACGCACGCGGCTCTTTCATCTTACAGCTTATGGATATCTCATCGCCATAAGAAAATATCGGAGAAAGATTCGTGGTAATAAGCGCCTTGCCTTTGTGTTCCGGAATGCTTACAATCAGCCTCTGGCTTTTAAGCGTTATGTCCGGGGGTTCTAAAACAATGCCGCGAAACACAGCAGGCTCGCTTGAAAAGGGAACTCCCGAAACCGCGGCAACATACTGAAACCGCGCCGCCGCGATTCCAATTCCAAGCACGCACGCGGCAAGGGAAAGAACAAGACCACATCGCTTGTAAAGCAATACAGTACACACCGCACATGCAAGCATGCCAATCACAAGCACTGCGGGAAAAGAAAAAAGCGAACACATACCAATGCCAACAAGAAACGAAAGACAAAATAAAAAAATAAAACGATGAGCAGATCCTTGTGCCATAAAAAAACAGACAAACTGTAAAACAAATCGTCGGTCCGTTTTTTCACGCGCTTACTATATTTTTATTTTACACGCGTCCTAATTTTTTCACATTTTCCTGAATAAATGCGTCAATATCGCCGTCAAGAAATTTCTGTGTGTCTGCTGTTTCCATCTCGGTTCGGTGATCTTTCACCATTCTGTAGGGCTGAAGCACATAAGATCTGATCTGATTGCTCCACTTTGCCTGCATCGCAGTGCCCTGAATTTCCTTCAAAATCCCCTTGCGTTTTTTCTCCATGTAATCATACACGCGGGCGCGGAGTATTTTCAAGGCAGTTGCCTTATTTTGAGATTGCGACCGCTCATTTTGGCAACTTACGTTAATGCCGCTTGGGATATGCGTTATCTTGATTGCCGAATAGGTGGTGTTCACGCTCTGCCCGCCTGCTCCGCGCGATGTGGACGCCTGAAATTTCAAATCTTTTTCGTTCAGTTCAATTTCCCCCACTTCTGGAATAACCGGCAAAACCTCCACAAGCGCAAACGAGGTGTGCCTCATCTTTTCAGCATCAAAGGGCGAAATCCGCACAAGGCGGTGCACCCCTGCTTCGGTACGCAAAAATCCGTATGCGTACTCTCCAAGAATTTCAATCGTAGCGCTTTTGATTCCTGCCTCTGCGCCTCGGGTTTCATGCGCGAAACTCGTATTCCAGCCTTTCCGCTCGGCATAGCGAAGATACATGCGAAGTAGCATCTGCGCGAAATCTTGCGCGTCAATACCGCCAGTTCCAGCGTGTACGCTTAAAAGTGCGTTTCCCGAATCGTACTTTCCTGAAAAATTTATTAAAAACTGCTCCCGCTCATACTCCTCTAAAATACGATCATACTCTTTTTGAATTTCCTCTGAAAGCGCCGTATCGCTCCATCCATCATCCTCTGCGGACTGTGCAACAGAAAAGAGCCCTTCAACGTCTTTTTGAATGCGTTCCCATGTTTCAAGCTCCTTTTGCACGAGCCGAAGTTCTTGGGAAAGCGCGCACGCGCGCATCTGATCTGCCCACACATTCGGAGCAGATAAAAGCGCAGAGATTTCCGCACTGCGCTTTTGTTTATGTGCGGGGTCAAAGATGCCCCCATGTTTCGCTCACGCGAAACCGGAGGCGTTCAATGTGAGAAAGTAATTCTTTCATGTTTATGGAAATAATTCTTTTTTGCGCTCGTCTAAAATAACGTCAATCGCCCTCTCTTTGCCTGCCCGATCAGCCTTTAATGTTATTTTTTCTCCAACCGCGTATTCAGCGATCGCCTGCGGCAGACGAAAATTTTCATCAAGGTGCTTCCCGTTGACTTCAAAAATAATGTCGCCTGGCGCAAGCCCGGCTTTTTCAGCAGGGCTTCCCTGCACAATCGCGGGAAAACGCGGATCTTCACTCAAGATGAGTTCGCCTGAATCTCGCGTAAGATGTGCGGCTTGTGCATATTGAGGGGTAACGAGCCTTACAAAAACGCCCAAAAACGGCCGCATGATTCTTCCGCTCTTTTGGACGCTTGCAACAACAATGCGCCCCTCCTGCCCGGGAATTGCGAACGCAATTGCCTGCCCTTCAAGGCTTACCGCAGTGTTAATGCCCACCACTTCGCCGTCAAGGTTTAAAAGCGGGCCTCCTGAATTTCCCTGGTTAATTGCCGCGTCGGTCTGAATTGCCCCAAAAATTTGCGAGCTCGCTCCCCGCCCGTCCCCGGCAACAACCGTTCTTCCAATACCTGAAACAATGCCGCGGGTAACGGTATTTGGATACTCCCCTAAAGAATTTCCAACCGCAATAACGCTTTGTCCTTTTTGTACCGGCGTTTTTGAAAATACGAGAAAAGGAAACGCTTTTTGCCCCTCAACTTTTAAAACCGCTAAATCATTAACGGTGTCAAAATCTACGAGCTTGGCGTCGGAGCGGTCGCCATTGAGCGTCACAATGCTATACGTAAAATTTGGATCATTTGCAACATGGCGATTTGTAAGCAATAGTCCATCACGCGAAACAAAAAAACCGGTTCCTTGCGCCACTTCGGCAATACCTCGCGTTGAAGTTCTTGAAACTATAATGCTCACCACAGCAGGAGTGGCCTTATTCACCAGTGCAATCATAGCCTGCTCTTCTGATTTCAATTCGTTTATTCCCTCAAAAAGCGAATTCTGTTTCAGCGTGGATGGCGCAGGCGTTTCCACAACGAAAAAATTTCCAAGCTTGTACGCAAGCACACCGCCGATCATGCCCGCAAGCCCTGAAACGACGAGAGCAAAAAATAAAAGCAGGGCGAAAAAGCTCTGCATGTTTCGCCCTTTTCTTTGTTCGCTTTTCTGCCCATTCACGGAAGAGGATTCTGTTTCCATACAAAAAATATTGAATAATTAAAGTGGAAACAACTATAGCAAAAAGCATTCAGCACTGCAAGAAAAAAAGCGCAATCGGAAAATCAGCCGCTACTGGCTAAAAACATCCTCATAACTTTTCACCACCTCCTTCGGATTAAGCTTTTGCATGAGGCTTCCTGTTTCTTTTCCGCCCAAATTCTCATCAAGTGCAGGGAATAAACCTTTCAAAAGCTGGGGGAGATAAATAATTGAGAGCAACAAAGGAATCACAATCAGCAAGGTTTTTAAGATATTGGACACATGTATCCACAGCAAATATTTGCGGATTTTTTCAGAGGTCTTATACACTTTGGCAAGCATCTGCTGGTTTTGCTCCACGTTTTCAGCAAGATGCTTCAAAAAAGCATTTTCACTGGAAATGCCCCCTCCATAAAACCCGCCCGCCTCTGCACCGCTTTGTTTTGGCCTGCTTTTCAAACGCAATGATTCCTCCTCAACATTGTTATCTTGTTTTTCTGCCTGTGGCATAATTTAGATAGTATTATTTTTATTCTTTTTATGCGTTTTCTTCGTTAAAGATTCTATCTCGCGGTTAAATTGGCTCACATCCTCAAACTGCCGATACACGCTCGCAAACCGCACGTATGCTATTTTGTCAAAACGCTTGAGTTGTTCCATCACAAACTCGCCTATTTTCTCGCTCGTAATTTCCCGCCGTTTTCGTACCTGAATATCCCGTTCAATGCGGCTGATCAGGTCATGCACGTCTTCACGCTCCACCGCGCGTTTATCAAGAGCCTTTTCAATGCTTCTTGCAAGCTTTGCCCGGTCATACGGCTCTCTATTCCCATCGCGTTTTACAACCGTAATATCAAAAATTTCAATTTCCTCGCTTGTTGAGAAACGAAACCCGCATTTCACGCACTCTCTCCGCCTTCTCACGCGAAACCCATCAGCAACAATCCGCGAATCAAGAACTTTCGTATCTTTATGACATACGACACATTGCATGTGGTTGTAGATTTAAAACTCACTTCACCTTACATTTTACAACACAAACAGCTTTACACAAAGCGCGATAAAAATAATCTGCCATACCACCCCAAGCCAAACCGGCATCATAATCTGGAGCGGGTTATGAACCCATGAATGAAAACGCTCTTTATATCTGATCAGTTTGCTTTTCAAAAACACATTCACGCCCCAGAGATAATCAGGCATCATGGCGCCGATTGCGCCGCTTAACGCTGAAGTTTGGTGCTCAATATAGCCGTATCGGGAGAATAGCACAAATACGATCAACGCACTAAGCATATCAAAAAAGACCATAACCGCCATAAGGCGTATATAATAGTTTTCTCCTTTGATCTGCTTCAGGGCGCCGATAGGCTCGTCCCCGTGCGGAATTGCGTCAAGCACGAAATGCGAAAAAAAGCCTAACACAAACCCAACAAACGGATTCTGCACGCGTTCGCCGATAATGCCGCCTACAATTGCATGGGGGGTGAGGTACATATTATTTAAAAATTCTGCATAATAAACACAAGGGGAATATACCTTGTATAAACTCTCTTTGGTAAATTTTAGCTTGGATTTCAGGGATCATGCTTATATTTTAGTATGTACTTAAAACAAAGCCAAGTTGTGTTTAAGTTTGATATTTTAATAATACTTTGTGTATGAACCAAATCAGTACAGTATCTCCAAAAGTTGGAAGGCTCATTGACGTAGAAGTATTCGGCTTAAGCTTTGAAGAGTTTTTGAACTTTAAAAACCGCATGTACTACCTTGATCGGCTTGACGATTCCCCTCTTACGCAGACGGAACTGCGCGAACTCTATGAAGAGTATGTACTCTATGGCGCTTATCCGCAGGTTGTACATGCAGAAACGCTGGAATTAAAAGAACTTTATCTTTCCAATATACTAGAAAAATATGTATTAAAGGATATACGCGACCTCGCGCATATACGAGACGTCAAAAAATTTAACGCGCTTCTGCATTGTTTAGCCTATCCAACAGGGCAACTCATCAACGTGAATGAACTCGCAGGAACACTCTCGCTTGCCCGCCAAACGGTTCAAGATTATCTCTTTATCTTAGAAAACACCTATATCATTAAACTTCTCCACCCATACCATCAAAATCTGCGGAGCGAATTTACCAAGATGCCGAAACTATATTTTGAAGATACAGGAATTGCAAATTTGCTGAAAAATAAAAAGCTTACCAATGCGCTAACAGGAGATCTGTTTGAAAATTCAGTGTATACCTGCCTACGGCGTTCACTTCCAAACGCCTCACTTGCATTTTGGCGCACAACCGCAAAACAAGAAGTTGACTTTATTATTTCAAGCGCCACGCCGCCGGTTCCCCTAGAAGCCAAACTGCAGTATCAAGACAAATACATAAAAAGCGTGCGCTATTTTCAAGAGAAGTATGCCGCCACAAAGGCGTATTGCGTTACCTACACAAAAAACGAAAATCAAAAATACCGCGAGATCATGCAGATGTATCCGTGGGAGATTGGGAAAGTATGAGGTTGGGGGGGGGATGA
>CAZHCQ010000011.1:0-2765 GCA_964531415.1 uncultured Gammaproteobacteria bacterium | reverse complement strand
GATTACTTCCAAATCATTGCTCTTGAAATCCGTTGCGTAGACAATTTTTTCTATCATTCCGAATTTTGCTTTTTCGGGAATAGCCAGCACCGGAATTCTTGATTTTTACAACCGGCATGCCGAGCGTTTCAGCAAAAGTGCTCACCCGAATTTTAGAAGGAATTTTGATGTTTTTAGGCATGCCGTCAGCAGGGACTCTCTGGTCATTTTTTGCTTCTCTCTCTGCAAGGGCGTCTTCTCTCTTTTTCTGTTTTACCATGTGCGCCCATGAGCGCTTTACTTTTCCTGCAACTGCATCGTCAATTTTAATGGCTCGCATACCAATATCAAACCCCAGTTCAGGGAGCTTGGTACGCAATTCTTCCGGGGAAACATTGAGTTGTCGCGCGAGCTGTGTGATGTTCATCGGTATTTCATTTTGTATTAATGAAGCAATGTATAAAGTATTTTGCCTACGGAAAATCCTGCACGAGAGAATATCCTAGAGTAGGCGTATTTTGCGCCTGCGTCAATGGTTGACGAGCGGCATAATTTTCGCTACATTAAACTATCTTTTTAAAAAATTAGGATAAAATTCAATTTTTGTATGCTCATTGCTTCTCTGGAAAGCGCTCTCAAACTGATTCGCGACAGCGCCAACATTCTTATTACCTTCCCTGAAAAATCCGGCGCAGACGCTTTGGGGAGCGCTTTGGCGCTTCATAAAACGCTTGCGGACATGGGAAAGAAAAATGCGGTGATTACCAAAAATAAAGGAGATAAGTTTTCGTTTCTTTCCGGCATTGATGCCCTCTTACATTCGCTTGAGCAAGAGCAGAACTTCATTATTTCAGTGAACACAAGGGACACAGCAATTGAAAAGTTTCGGTATGCCAAAACAGATGAGTCGCTTGATATTTTCTTGACTGCCAAAGAGGGCGTGCTTGAAGCAAAGGATGTAAGCTTCAAATATGGCAACTTTGATTATGATCTGATCATCACGCTTGATACCAAATCTCTTGAGTATCTTGGTGATATTTTTTCCGACAACTCTTCTTTTTTTTATACAACGCCTATCATTAACATAGACCATTCATCAGAAAATGCAAATTTTGGGAACCTGAATTTGATTCATTTGAAAGCAAATTCTGTTGCTGAAATTGTGTTTGAGATAATTTGCGCTCTGCGAAAAGAATCTGTTGACGGAGCAATGGCAACAAATTTGCTCGCTGGAATTATTGAAAAAACGAACAGTTTTAAACGCTCAACCGTAACGCCGCAGGCCTTTCGCGCGGCAAGCGAACTCATGGCTTTGGGCGGGCAAAGGGAGTTGATTATTAAAAATTTGTTTCAAAATAAAAATTTGAATCTTTTAAAAATATTGGGGCGAGGGCTTGCGCGCCTTCGCGAGGAGGACAATCATATTTACTGGACTGCTTTAAACAACGATGATTTAGCAAAGTCGGAATCAAGCATTCAGGATATCGGCGAAATGTTTGACGAACTCCAGCAGTACGCGAAAGGCGCGCGTGCTGTTGTGCTGTTTCTTCAAAAGAACGGGAGCATTTTTGTTCAGATTAAACTTTCAAATACCGTCGTTGATTTGCGGAGCTCCTTTGCCAAGTTCTCGGCACACGGCTCTGAAAAGCAGGTTTCTTTTACTGCGCAGAATATAGAATTAAGCGATCTGCGCCATGAAGTTTTAGGCATACTTGAGCAGATATTGCAAAGCTAATTGGCGTACACAGGCGGGTTCTGCTACACATACCGTTCCGGCTCCCGGCATTTCTGCCGCGTTCGCGCTTGTGGCGCTATTTGTTATAATGAGAAGAATACAATGGGCCTGTAGCTCAGAGGTGAGAGCGCCACGCTTATAACGTGGATGTCGGTGGTTCAATTCCACCCAGGCCCACCAGAAGAGGATATGTTAAATTAAATTAAATCCATACGACGTATGTTCCAGATTGGTATATGCCCTTGAAACGAGCTTATAATGCTTGATTTTTAATTCCTTGCTTACCTTCTCCAAAAAATTTACATCCTGCTCTGAAGCATGGATTTTCACTTCATACGCCTCTTTTCTATTTACAATAAAATCTATTTCCTTATTTCCACATCCATGCTCTTGCTGTATGGTTTGATGAGATGAATAAAATACGTGCCTTCTAAAAACGCCACATAACTGAATTCCATCCAAAAAAAGAGACGCTTTATTTTTGAAGTCTACGCCGAGAACTTCTAAATTAAATCGGATTCGTTCATAATCTTCTTCCTCAAAATATTTTCTATGAAGCGTATTTTCTAGATCCAAAAAAAGTTTATTATCCTGCCCAATTTTTTCATAGATGAAACGGAGCAATGTTGTTTTACCCGTACGACGCATGCCGGTAATAACAATAGCTTCCGGTTTGTCTAGATATGGCTCTATTTCTCCATAAAGATCGTGCTGTATCTTCATGGACAGGGGCTCTCGTCCAAAAGGTATGTGAACTTATTCAGGAGCATTTTACATAATTGTTTGCAGGAGACTCGTGTGCTGTTTCATGCAATCCTTCACTGGATACTATCATATGGATCAGTACGTTGCCTTGCGGTTGACAGAAAGACGATATACACTGAAATGAGAAGGTTTGTACTTTATACTCTCCAAAAATCTATGCCTTACTTTGAAATAAACATTCTCGCGCTGATTGGCGCGGCAATACTGCACATGATTATCGGTTTTCTGTGGTACTCCAAATTTTTATTCGGCAACGCGTGGAAGAAAGCACACGCACTTAGAGAGC
>CAZHCQ010000010.1:0-3753 GCA_964531415.1 uncultured Gammaproteobacteria bacterium | reverse complement strand
AGGAAACACCACTATTATTATTCTTTCTGCAATTACGGCGTGTGCGCTTCTGGGGCTTTTCTCGTTTATGGCAATTAATGCGAACAAGGCGCTTGCGCGGGACGCGCAAAGAATTTCCGACATGAATGTAATCCGCGCCGCATTAAGCCTGTACTCGCAAAAGAATAACGGCTACCCTGTTTCGCCCTCTCCGCTTGCTTTGGGCGCAGAAGATAACCGCGTACTCTGCTCGCCCTCGCGCGACCATATAAGCCAGGGGGGAAGCCCGCGCGACGGCATCTTTATAAACAGTACGCCGTGCAACGCTGAACAAATCTTTTTGCAGTCAATTCCGCAAAATCCGCGCCCGGAAACCTTTGAATATACATACAGCTCAACTCCGGATGGCACTGATTACAACATCCTTTTCATTCTTGAAACAAACTACGGCACTTTAGAACACGGCGCGCACTGCGCAAAATCAGCCGGCATTGTAAAATGCTGATGCGCACGTTTTAGCACTCCCTCTTGACGACTGCTAATTTAGCGTATATACTCTATTTCGCAATTATGCGATTAATGATTTAGTTATTTTATTTATTCTCATAATTTTTATATATAGAATAAAGAGGTAAATTGCTTGTAAAGAAAAGTATATCTTACTTTCACAAGCATATTTCACCATAACACAAGCCTATGAAGCTCAAACCTCTCGGCAGTAACGTCGTGGTAAAAGCCATCACCGACGAAGCAAAAACAAAATCCGGTATTATTTTACCTGAAACCGTTGAAAAGGAACGGCCTGAACAGGGTGAAGTAATCGCGGTTGGCCCGGGCAAACTGCTTGACAGCGGCACGCGCGCGCCGATCAGCGTTTCAGTCGGGCAAAAAGTAATTTTTACAAAATACTCCCCCAACGAAGTGAAATATGAAGGGGTCACCTATCTTGTAATATCAGAATCAGATATTTTAGCAATTATTGAAGGATAAATGGCCTTCTTGATTTTTAATAACTACTAATACTAAATGAGAGGGCTTACGCATTTGGATGCAATGCAAGGGAAAAGTGAGCTTCGCCGTAGGGACAGGTCGCGACCTGTCCCTACGAGGTACGGCGAGCAAGAAGCGAATTTTTGACGAAGTAGTGCGCCAAATGCGTAAGCCCTGTAAGCACTTATATATGGCATCAAAAATGATCGTATACGGAGACGACGCAAGAAACGCCCTCAAACGCGGAGCGGACGCGCTTGCAAACGCAGTCAAGACAACTCTTGGCCCAAAAGGGCGAAATGTTATTTTTGATAAGGGCTACGGCGGCCCCACCGTTACCAAAGACGGCGTAACCGTTGCAAAAGAAATTGAGCTTGAGGATAAAGTTGAACACATCGGCGCTGAAATGGTAAAACAAGCCGCAACACAAACCAATGATGTGGCGGGAGACGGCACCACCACCGCAACCGTGCTCGCACAACGAATGATTCATAACGGCATCAGAAATATCACTGCTGGTTCAAGCCCGGTGCGCATGAAATACGGCATTGAAAAAGCAGTGAGAGCAGTGGTGGCGTACCTTAAAAAAATCTCAAAAGCAGTAACAAACAATAATGAAATTGAACAGATCGCGTCAATCTCCGCGAATGACCCGGAGATCGGAAAAATTATCGCTCAAGCTATGGAGAGCGTTGGCAAAGACGGTGTGATTACGGTTGAAGAATCGCAAATCTTCGGCATCGCGATA
This sequence comes from uncultured Gammaproteobacteria bacterium, assembly GCA_964531415.1. Lineage (GTDB taxonomy): Bacteria > Patescibacteriota > Patescibacteriia > UBA9629 > CAZHCQ01 > CAZHCQ01. The sequence continues at coordinate 2,036 of CAZHCQ010000010.1, read as the reverse complement.
AAGAAAGTAGAGGGCATGCAGCTTGATAGAGGCTATATTTCTCCCTACATGGTAACAAACACCGAACGCATGGAGGCAGAATATGAATCGCCCTATATTCTCATCACCGATAAAAAAATTTCAAGCTTGCAGGAAATTCTTCCGCTTTTGGAAGCGCTCGCCGGCGAAGGCAAAAAAGAGCTGGTGATTATTGCTGAAGACGTTGAAGGAGACGCGCTTGCAACGCTTGTAGTAAACAAACTGCGCGGCACGTTCCATACGCTTGCGATTAAAGCCCCGGGCTTTGGAGATCGGAGAAAAGAAATGCTTCACGACATTGCAGCTCTTACCGGCGGAACACTTATTACAGAAGATCTTGGACTAAAACTTGAAAATGCCAAAAAAGAGATGCTCGGCACGGCGCAAAGAATCATTGCTACAAAAGACAATACCACTATTGTTGGCGGCGGCGGAATTAAGGTAGACATAGAAAAACGCATCGGCCAAATTAAAATTCAGATCCAAAAAATCACGGGAGAGAACGGCTCCAGCTTTGACAAAGAAAAACTGCAAGACCGCCTTGCAAAACTTACCGGCGGAGTTGCCGTGATAGAAGTTGGCGCCGCCACTGAAGTTGAAATGAAAGAGAAAAAACACCGCGTTGAAGACGCGCTTGAAGCAACGCGCGCCGCTGTTGCCGAAGGAATCGTTCCGGGAGGAGGAGTTGCGCTTCTGCGGGCAATGGCAGAGCTGACATCCCTTGCGGTAGAAAACGAAGACGAACGCATCGGCGTTGACATTGTACGAAAATCCCTTGAAGAGCCTATCAAACAAATTGCCATTAACGCGGGCAAAGAAGGCGCTGTTGTTGCGGAAGAAGTACAAAAACAGCAAGGAAACTACGGCTATAACGCCATGACAAACGAATACGGAGACATGATGAAGTGGGGCATTATTGACCCCACAAAGGTAACGCGGTCCGCCCTTGAAAATGCGGCGTCTGTTGCCGCCATGTTTCTTACCACCGAAGTGGTTATTGTAGACAAGCCTGAAAAAGATGATAAAGGGGGAATGGGGGCAAACCCAATGCACGGTATGGGCGGCATGGGAGGCATGATGTAATGCTGATGTTGCATTTTGCGACTGCAGGGGCATCCGCCGCGGCGGATGCCCCTGTTTTTTATGCTATAATAAAATCATAAAAAGCAACACAAAAAAAATAGCATGACAAGAACAAAAATTATCTGCACTATCGGGCCTGCATCAAGCACAAAAACAATAATCAAACGCCTTATCCAATCAGGAATGAGTTCTGCGCGCATTAACTTCAGCCACGGATCGTATAAAAATAATTTACAGCTCATAAAAACTATACGCGCTGAAGCGAAGGGCATGAACACAACAATTCCCCTTATTCAAGACGTGCAAGGCCCACGCATCCGTTTGGGGGTACTCCCAAGTGAAGGCGTAGAAATTAAAAAAAACGAGGTTTTAATTTTGACAACTGGCAAAGCGTTCGCGCTCAAAAAAAAAAATAAAACATGTTCCGATAGACTATGTGCATTTACCGAAAATTATTCATAAGGGCGAGGCAATACTTATTGAAGACGGCACTATTGCGCTTGAGGTAGAAAAAGTTGCCGACGGGGCAATCTATGTGAAATCTCACGTGAACGCGCGGCTCTACGCCCACAAAGGCATAAACATTCCAGACACGCGCTTTACCCGAAGCGTGATCACCCAAAAAGACAAGGAAGACATTCTCTTTGGGATAAACCACCATGTGGAATATATCGCGCTCTCCTTCGTGCAAAGCCATAAAGACATACAAAAACTGTGCGCCTATGTAAAAAAAATTCTCCCGCGCGGCGCGGCTGCCCCAAAAATTATTGCAAAAATTGAACGGACGCACGCTGTGAAAGATATTGAAAAAATTATCAAAACGTCAGACGCGATAATGGTTGCGCGGGGCGATTTAGGAATTGAAACGCAGGCATACAGAGTGCCAATGATCAAAAAACAGATTATAGACCTGTGCCTCCTGTACGCAAAGCCGG
>CAZHCQ010000009.1:0-4025 GCA_964531415.1 uncultured Gammaproteobacteria bacterium | reverse complement strand
GCCGTAATCGCCTAAAACTGCAAGAATTGCGGCTTGTTTTTTTCCAAGGGTGTTATACGCATATTCTGCGGCAAATTTCCCCTGAAATGTATCAGAGGGGTATGATCTAAAAATATAATCGCCGGCCCCTGTAATGTTTGGTGCTGATGAACAGGGAGAAAAAACAACAACTTTATTTTGCTCTGCCGTTGGCGCAAACGCGTTTGTTTCTCCGGAACATAACCCCCCAAGAATAATCGGCACTTTATCTACATTAATCAGTTTATTTCCGGCTTCTGCGCTTGCTTTTGCATTGCATTGGCCGTCTTCTGAAATTAACTCAAGCGGCTTTCCATTAATTCCGCCTTCAGCATTCACTTCGGAAATAGCAAGCTGTGTGGCTTTTAAAGTATCCTGGCCTAGATTTGCAACATCTCCCGTGAGCGGGCCTACAAAGCCGATTTTAATCGGCTCTCCCTCTGCCGCTTGAGGCGGCTTTTTGGTGTCATCGGGCTGATCTGATGTTGGTTGTTGAACATGCGTACAGCCCGCCGCAAGCGCAACAAGCGCGATACCTGCAAAAAGAAGTGCAATTTTCCTCATATGTTTATATTTATATTCTTTCAATGAATAAATGAATAATTCGTAAAGAATATTTAAGTTATGTATGATTGATAAGGCGATTATCAGATTAACACACAGGGAAAAGAGAATCAAGTGTTGATAAAAGTATGTTATAATAAAGAGCGAGTAGAATAAAAAATGAATGCTAAAAATAAATATCTAAAAATAAGGAATTTTTGGAAAGTTATTTTATTAGTCATGGGGATTTCCGCCGTGACGTTTTTGATTGTTGCGCGGCTAAGTTTTGCACAATCAGAAAATACCCCCCCGCCTGTAGTTGTAGAAAACAGCGAGGTGAATGAGCAAGCGCAAAAATTTCCACAAACAGAAGAAGATCAATCCGAACCAATTCCTGCCCGGGTGCAATTAGCTGAAGAGCCGATGGAAACAGAGCAAGAAGCACACATACAGGCTGAAAACGAAAACATAAAAAACAGCGAAATTAAAGACTTGGCGCAGGAGCTTGGTTTGTTTTCAGCATCGGAAGAAGTTGTCGCAATAACGCAAAAAGACGAAACAATAAAAGTAAAAGGCAAAATTTTGCGGGGAACGGTTCGGCCCGCATCCAGCAAAGAAGGGCTTTCAATAGTTAAGGGAGATATAGAAAACAGGAAGGATGAGATATTGTTTTTTAAAGAGCAAGGGAAGAAAAAAGATGTAGTTCAGCTGAAAGATTTCATAAGCGAAGCAAAGGAGGCAGACCTTGCCGAGGAGGTGAAAACACCCGGGGCGCAGAGCCAAGTTGAAGTAGAAGGGGACACCATCGCAACGCTTTCTGCGGTTGAGCAGGGGAAACAGAGCGGAGAAGATATCAAGGTAAATGTTGAGGGCATAGAAGTGCGGAAGAAGGAGGCTGGTTTTTTTGAAAAAGTTACACAATTAATTTTTAAATCCGAAAAAGACGAGGTAAAAGAGGAAGGAAAACGGTATGAGATAGAAGTTTCAAATACCGGCGAGGTAAGACTTTTAAAGGCAGAAGGGGTAAAAGGAAATGAAGAGCTGGAAATAGAATACAGCTACGGAGTATTTTCATCGCCGTTTCAGGTAGACTCTGTTTTTTTAAGTATGCAAGCGCCGATTGAGGTAGATACCTTAAGCCAAAAGCTGGTGGAAAAAGCTGTGCAAAAAATTGAAGCTTCCGCACAGGATTTTTTTTCAGAGATAAAAGATAAAAAACAAGAAAAAGTAAAACAAGAAGTTGAGAGCGAGCCGATTGTTGAAGAAGAAAAAATTCCAGAAGAAGTTCCCGCGCCGCAACAAGAGCCCGAGCCAGAAGGAACACAAGAGGTAAATACACCATCTGAAGAACAGTTGCCACCGATTTCAAAAACCAATGAGCTGAAATCAGCCGTAAAAAGCGTTTTTGAAACTATTACAAAAAGATTTTCGTTTATAGAATCAGTACGGGCGCAAACAACAACAGTAGAGGCGTTTCAAATTAAGTTAAAAGCCGCGACATCAAAAGGAGAACAGACGTTTCAAATACTTCCCGACGGGACAGTGTACTTGTATCATGGAAGTTCTATTGAGGCTATTTCACGGCCGAGTTTTCAGTTTTTGCAAAATGAGAAGTGGAATGATTATACGCCTACGCGGGCGCAAGTTGGAACAATTTCTGATGAGCTGACCGCAACGCATATTGTTCAGCTTGAAACTCTTGAAGGAAACGCGATTACTTTAAAATATGATTTTGGTTTGAAAGAGGGGGTGTTGTTAAAAAAACAGACATGGCAAATTGACGGGAACAAAACAGTGCGCGCGGTGTGGGAGACGTTCTTGCGGCCCGGGAGCAAAAGCGAAAAAGCCTTACAACAACGCGCGGAGAGAAATGCTCCAAAAACGCGTACCACGCTTTATGGAAATATCGTTATAGATACTACGGATTATCCGGGAAATGTGGAAATTGAGGAACGTGCCGAAGAACACATCGTGCGCGTGTACTTTGAAAAAGAAGGCGTTTTAGCGCCCTTTGTGGTTGATCCAAGTTTCAGCGTGATTACAAGCGACGCGTTTATTGAAATTGCAACGCCTGATTTTGGAGTAGGGACAGGGCGCGACCAGTCCCGACAGGGCGGGTGGAAAATTAGTTTTAATAAGCGTTTGGGAAGGACAAATTACGGCTATTACAAAAACAGCGTTGTTAACGGAATTACAAACATTGCATCCTCCGCAAAGCCGCTTTTCAACATTGTCTATACAAATGGGGCAGTGAACAAAGATAGTGCACAGCAAAGCGCGAATGTGATGGAAGTGATAGAGCGCGGTGATACGCGCGTGCGGGTTCATTCGCAGTCTTTACTTGGCGCGGACATAATAGATGTATTTTATACGGTGTATTTAGCTGGGCAAATATATATAGATGTAGAACATTCATTTTTAGACGGCTCTATTGCCGGGCAGAGCAGTGTGTTTCGGTTAAACCAGTCTTACGCCGGGTATCAAGAAGGTTTTCCGCTTATTGATACCAATCTCAAAAGCGCGGGAATAAATTCAACACTGGTTGATTCCGCCCTTATTTCTTTTAAGCCAAGCGAAATAGGAAGCGTCACTTCAAGCGCAAACGAAGAATACGATTTTTTGCAAGTCGCCCTCGGCGCGGATTCAAACGGCAGTTTCGGAGAACAGACCGCACGTCATCAGTTTTTGCTTGATTTATCGTTTGGGGCCGTAGGGAACGCATATATGCCTTCCCTGTCGGACGAATTAACCGACAAAGCAAAGGATTATCAACAGCCTTCTCCCCTCACCCCATTCACGCTCGGTACATTTCAAGGATACAACAATAAAGAGGGGAGTTATGAGATGACGGCGGAAAACATTAAAGTGGAGTTTGTTATGGATGGGGCAACAATACCGCGGTACCAGCCGGTGTTTAAAATTGCAAACTGGACAAGCGGAAATTTGGGCGCGGTATTTGCAAAAGCGCAAGGAGAGGAGATACGGCAGGATGCGGATTATATTCTTACCTTTCAAAATGGAGATCCGGCAACGCAGACGCTCATCTTTCAATACCTTGGCATAGTGGATAAAGAAACAACATTTTGGATTGATCCGACATTTACCTCATCGCAGAATGGAAATTGGAATGTGGGAACAACATGGGGCGGCGCGTGTGCGTCTGCTTGCGTTGCAGACACCGATTTTCCCGGATCTGGCACAACGCAGGCGACAATCACACATACTGTAACAATCTCAGGCGCAGACGCGACAATAGGCGGGACTATTCTTATCAATACCGGCGGAAATCTGCAATTTGAAACAACTACTGGCAGAACTCTCACGGTAAACGAAAACGCCGGAAGCGCGTTAATCACAGTTGGCGCTACCGACGGCTCAACCGCCGGCACACTCACTTGCCGTGGCGCGACATCAGGAAGCAATACTATAAAGCTCAATTCTTCAACCGCAAGCGTTGCTGTTGG
>CAZHCQ010000008.1:0-6402 GCA_964531415.1 uncultured Gammaproteobacteria bacterium | reverse complement strand
AATGAAAAGCCTGTCCGCCTTACCACGCAATCTTCATTACGCAATTTAAAAGATAATTTATGACACGCCGCAAAAAAAATAGCTATCACAACAAAGGCAATGTACTGCTTTTAACCCTTCTCTTTAGCACGGTTACCATGTTTTTTATTTCCGCGCTCACGAACCTTACGGTGGTAAACGTGAAATCAATTACCAAACGATACGAACTTGAAACAGCCGGGCAAATTGCCGAAGCCGGGATAAATTACTATCGCTGGCACTTAACGCATGACCCGCTGGATTTCAAAGACGGCACAGTTGACCCCATAACCAAACCCGAAGGAGATCCTCCCCCCTATATTCACCCCATGAAAGTAACAGATGCGGGCGTTGAAAAAACCGTTGGCTATTTTAGTCTTGATATTCTACCAGATCCGGCTGGCACTGGAAAACTTACCATTACCTCAAGCGGAACGCTCTGCCACCCTGATACTCCAGGCGCCTGTACCAAAACCGCAAAAAAAACATCCCGCGCAGTCATGATTATTCCCTCCTTTACCGCTTATGGACTCATAGCAAACAGCAATCTTTTCATTCCGCAAGGCACGGAAATTTTTGGCCCGGTGCATTCAAACAACGGCATCAGGTTTGACGGCACCGCTTATAACACAGTGACAAGCGCAGTAACAAGCTTTCAGGATCCAACCTCACCTGCTCCCGCTACGGATCGTGATGGCATATATACCACAAACAGCGCGAATGAATCAGCAGTATTTAAAGTCGGCAAAAAATTTGGGACGAATACTATTCCATTTATTGGTCTCGGGGGTATTCTTGCGAATCTAACAGAATTGAAGACAGAAAGTTTGACTGCGAATGGATTTTATATGGGTGAATGCACCGGATCAGGAACATGTGAAGGTTATCACGCAGATCTCCGGACTAATGGCACATTCTTATTATATAAAGTTAAAAAAACGGTAACTGATGGAAATTGCAAAAAGCTTGACACCTCTACAACCGCAGAAATATGGAGTATCAAAACAGGACAGGAAGAGTTCATTCCAGAACCAACCCCAGGCGCACACAATCTTCCCGCAAACGGCATTATGTTTTTTGAGGACAATGTATGGGTAGATGGAACAATTCAAAATAAACGGATTACCATCGTTGCCGCAGACATGAGGGCATCTCCGGTACTCAAAAATATCATTATAAACGGCGACATAACCTATTCTAATGGGAATAAAGGCAAAGAAGCGATTGGCCTTATTGCCCAAAACAATGTGCTCATCCCTTTAAAGAGCCCCAATACTCTCAAAATAGACGCCGCGCTCATGGCGCAGAATGGATATGTTGGCCGCGAACCGTATGATGGAAATTGTGGACCGGAACAACTTAGAGACAAGCTTACCATATATGGCGCTATAACAACTTCTGGGCCTTTGGGCTTTACCTATTACTCCGCCGATGGAAATACTTTTGAGTCTGGCTACGCACAAGTTGCAATTACCTACGATCAAAACTTACTTTCTGCCCCGCCTCCGAAGTTTCCAAAACCGAATACTGACCAATATACCATGCTCTCATGGGAGCAATTCTAGTTAAGAGGGCTTGCAAATTTGGCGTACTACTTCGTCAAAAGCTCATTTCTTGCTCGCCGTACTTATCCAGTACGACTCGCGGCGAAACTCGCTTTTTCCTCGTATTCCATCCAAATTTGCAAGCCCTCATTAATAACCTCTGGATTATATTCAAATGCGCAAAAAATATCACCGCGCGTTGTGCCTCGCCTTCTTCTTGATAGCGTTTTCAGTTTTTGCAATACGCCCCGTGCGCGCGCAGAAACCAGACGTAGTACTCATGAAAGGAATCCGATACTCGGTATTTCCGTTCTTTGCCGGCGATAAAATTCGCGTCTATACCGCAATGCAAAACAATTCAGGATATGACATCCGCGGCACCATGTCGTTCTACGACAACAACACGCTTATTACAGACTCCCCCTTTTCCGCCGTAAACGGGAGCATCGTTGAAGTGTGGGGAGATGTTTCCGCAACAGCAGGCGCGCATGTGCTTGCCACGCGCATGACGAGCGTAAAAAAGTACGAAGTAGGGAAAAACCAAGAGCCAATTGAAATTGCGAACAACTCGCTAGAAACGCACTTTACTGTTGAGTCGGATACTGATGGGGACAGAATAGGCAACAGCGCTGATACAGACGATGATAACGACGGCATGCCGGATGAAGAAGAAATTGCACAAAACACAAATCCGCTTGTGGCAAATAAACCAACAATACCTAAAGAACCAGAAAACATAAATAGGGACAAGCCGCGACTTGTCCCTATGCTTCCGCAAAAAGAAGACGAATCAATAACCAAAAAATTCATTGCGCCTCTTGAAGATGCTCTCAACACCAATGCTCTCCCGATAGTAAACACAGGCGCACAGGCAATACAAAAACTTGTAAAAGCAAACAACAACCTCACCAGGGGCATTGCAGATGCGCTCAAGGCAGAGAAAAATACAATCACCAACGAGCGGGAACAGGCAAAAACCATGAGCGCACTATCCTCACAAAATACCGGCGGCAGGCATTTCATACAAACAGCGTACCTGTGGGCGCTCACTGCCTCGCTCTTTCTCCTCAAAATTTGGCCGCTTGTGCTGCTTGCGCTCGCCTACTGCATCATCGCATGGAAACTGCGAAAGCGAAAATGGTAATTGTTATTTATCAAAAAAAACGATACACTACAAACATCATATTTTAAAAACTATCACCAGATGCTTAAAAAATTATATACTCACATAAAAGGATCAATTATTATTCCTTCATTAATTATCGGAGGAGTTATTTTGCTCGGCTTTTATATCTTGGCACAGCGCGTGGAAGCGCCAGACAACAGCGGCATCATACCTACTCCGCAAACACAGGATAAAAAAACCAAACCACGGCAAGCACGGTCTTCTGTGCTCCCTTCGGTACAAGAATCGCTTGCCGCCCAGGCATCGCTCAAAAAATTTGATGGCTACAAAGACATGCGCGCGTTTCTTGAAAATCACGCACAGCAGTCTGGAGGAATATGGGGAAGAGGCATGGGAACGCTTGATACGATGGCAGTCACGAAAATGGCAGGTCCTTCTCTCCTCCAGAGTAACAATGAGGCACAAACAGCAGAGCAGGCGCCCTCATCGCCGCAGGACTACTCCACAACAAACATTCAGGTACAGGGTGTTGATGAAGCTGATATTGTAAAAACAGACGGGAGCTATGTGTATGCGATCGCAAAGCAAAATCTCTTCATTATTCAGGCAATTCCGGAAGATCAAGCGGAAATTCTCGTTAAAATCGCGTTTCAATCAACTCCACAGGGAATGTATGTGTATAAAAATCGGCTCGTGCTCTATGGGCCTGACGACGCGCTTTACCAAAAAGATGACGCGCGCATTCCCGAACAAATCCTCCGCCGCAGATCTCCTTACACGTTTGTAAAAATTTTTGATATTACCGACAAAAAAAATCCTCAACTGGTGAAAGATCTGAATTTTGAAGGCTATTACACAAACTCGCGCATGGTAAACGACTACGCATATTTTATTACCAACACCTACTCCTACGCATGGTTTGATGATGCTCCGCTCCCGGTTATCATGGAAAACGGCATGCCGCTTCCAACCGATACCTCACAGCCGCACTGTAACTGCCCTGACATATTCTACTTTGACATTCCTTTTGAAACGTACAATGCGATGAACGTCATTGCGGTCAATGTTTCTGAAGAAAATACGCCTCTTTCAAACCAGATATATCTGCTTCCGCCAAATGAAAACCTCTATGCAAGCCCCAACAATCTCTATATCGCCTACACAAAATATCTCAACGAATTCCAGCTTTTAGTTGAAGTGTCGCGGGGGATTATATACCCTCGCTTAACTACAGAGGACCAGGAAAGAATACAGCTCATTGAACGCGCCGAGAATTTTCTTCTCTCCCCTGACGAAAAACTCTCAAAAATCAACTTTATTTTAGACCGATACATGGCAAAGCGCGTGCCGAGCGAACTGGAGGCCTTGGCGCAAGAAATTCAAAATCAGCTCGCAAAAAAGTACAAAGAGCTTGCAGACGAGCTTGAAAAAACCGTGATTCATAAAATAGCGATTGACCGCGAAAACATAGAATACAAAATCTCGGGGCAAGTGAGCGGAACTGTTTTGAACCAATTTTCCATGGATGAAGACAATGGCTATTTTCGCATTGCAACCACAAGAAACCGCACGTTTTCGCGTTTTTCAGAAGAAACATCTGATTCCTCCAGCAATGTGTATGTGCTCAATGCAGACCTCAAACTCGCGGGGAAAGTGGAAAATCTTGCCCAAGGAGAGAGAATTTATTCAGCGCGGTTCATGCAAAATCGGGTTTATCTTGTTACCTTCAAACAAACAGACCCGCTCTTTGTGATAGATCTGTCGGATCCCAAAAACCCAACAGTACTTGGAACACTCAAAATTCCTGGATTTTCAAGCTATCTGCACCCTTACGATGAACATACACTCATCGGCTTAGGAAAAGAAACCGAAGAAAATGAGTATGGAAACGTGATTCCAAAAGGGCTGAAACTTTCTTTGTTTGACGTATCAGACGTTGCGCATCCGATAGAAAGCGCGCACTATGTGTTTGGAGATCAAGGGAGCAACTCCATTGCACTCTACGATCACCACGCATTTCTCTTTTCAAAAGACAAAGAACTATTGGTGATTCCGGTTGACATACAAAATCAAGGCTTCGCTGTTTCTCCGCTGGAAAAAATTGCTGGCAACATCCTTCCCCGGATATTTCCAAAGCGATTTCGCGGAGCCGCGGTACTCAAAATCACAAAAGACAGCATCACTCTTCAAGGCACCATTGACCATTCCGATGAAAAAGAAGACTCTTCCGAAGAGTATTGGTACGGATACGACTACTACGATACAACAGTGAAAAGAAGCCTCTATATTGACAACACGCTGTATACGCTTTCAGACAAATATCTCAAACTGAATGATCTTGCAAATCTTCAGCCAATAAAGAGCATTGAACTCAAAAAAACAACGCCAAACGAAGGCGATGATTTTAATAGTATCAAATAAATTTTACCTTCGTTTTCGTTTGCCGATAAAAAATAACCCGGCAATCACGATAACCGCCGAACCAACCCACAACAGAGCCATTGCAAGAACCGTATTGCTCAAAAGCGTGTTGCCCAATGCAACCAAAGCAAAATCAAAAGCAATATACACAGCCAGGGTAATAAGCCAAAACAACCAAAACGGCAATGCAGTAAGACCTGCGGCGTAGCTGACGGCCTCGGGAAGCCCCACTAAAATAACACGCGCATACACAAGCCCTTTCCATGTGGTAAGATGATACAAAATATCGTCTATGTATTTCATGCCGGAATCAGAAAGAAATTTGTGCATCACCTTTCTGCCAAAAAATTTGCTGATGTAAAATGCGATTGTGCTTCCGAGCATATCCCCGCACAATACGTACAAAAAACCTTTTGGAAAGCCAAAAAGAGGACCGGCGACAAGATAGAGCGGCCCTCCTCCGAGCGGCGCAAAAACAATTGTTGACGCCTTTGCAAGAATCATGACAAGCGGCGCAAAAATTCCAGCAGACGCAACTTTTTGCTGAATCGCCGCAACGCCGATAAACTTCGCCCCGGCGAACATAATTCCCGCAAAAACAAAGAGCCACAACAGGCCGGTTATCACCTCGCGCCTGCTTGCAAGAACACTCGCACCATGAATCTTGTTTTTGCTGTGAAAGAATTGTTTCAGTTTCATAACTCTTTCTTGGTATCTCTATTAATCACATATACTCCCAAAATTGCCATTGCGCCGCCGAGAATCGTAGAAATCTGCGGCGTTTCTTCAAGCAGTATCCAGCTTAAAACCACTGCACTCACCGGCGCAAGAAAGGTAAATGCGCCTGCCCTGCGCGCGCCAAGCTCTTTAATCGCCAAAAAATAAATACCAAGCCCGAAAGTTGTTGCAACGAGAGACAAATACAGCATATTGCCCCAAAACAACGCGCCGTATGCAAGCGGAGCGATAATTTTGCCGAAACCTGCCGAGCCGTGCCAATCGTAAAAAAACGCGGGAAAAAACATCAGCACCGCAACAAGAAAATACACGTAAAAATTAAACGTCAAAGACGGCATATACTTTTGCGCTTTGCCCCCAAGAAGCGTAACTACTGACAAAATAACCGCATCAATTAAAAAATAGATATTGCCCGGCGCAAACAACTCACTGCCTTGAAAACGCCATACTGAAAATAATATGAACCCGCCTAAAATACCTAAGGAAAGCCCAATCAGGCTTTTCCTGTTGATAGGCTTTTGAAAAAATAGGAGAGCGCCCAAAAATAAAAAAAGC
>CAZHCQ010000007.1:0-11252 GCA_964531415.1 uncultured Gammaproteobacteria bacterium | reverse complement strand
ATTATATTATTAGTTTCATTTTGAATGTTCTGCTTGTTTGGATTTACCGAGCAGTTATGGAAAGTTCTGTTAAACAAGCAACTCTCGGCAAAATGGCTCTTGGAATAATAGTTACTGATTTGTCTGGCAAGCGTGTATCTTTCGGAAAAGCATCGGGTCGTTACTTTGGACAATTCCTTTCCGGGTCCATCCTCGGTATAGGATTTCTCATGATTGCTTTTACTGCAAGAAAACAGGGCCTTCATGATAAAATGGCCGGTTGTCTTGTTGTGAGCAAACCGCATAGCTCGTAAATTTGAAATTATAATTTTAGAAATCTGATATGCAAAAATCACACATCTACATTTGGATAACTTTAGGCATAATTTTCTTGCTCGCATTGCAATGGCAAATAAGTAAAATGGATCGGAAGCTGACTTGTATCTATAATTCAGTAAATGCCCTGCCATCTTTGGTTGTTTCAGAATTGCGAGCTGACCGAGCCGCCCTTCAGAAACAAATTGATTATGTTGAGTCATCTTGTGATAAAGGATATATTTTTCTTGGTTTTCCGAAATAGGAATTAAATGCCGCCAAAGAAAAACTTGAAATTGTCAGCGGTGCGGCTTCGTCGCCTTTCCCTGATTTTCGCGGGGGGAATTCCTCGCCGCCGCAGGCGGCGAAATGCGTTCGGACTAATTCAAGAATACTGCACCAGGGGGAAGAAAATTTTTAAAAATGTGAACCAGAGAGGCGTTAAGAATATCATTTTAGTTATTGTGGTTATTATTGCCGTAGCGGCAGGATATTTTGTTTTGTCTAAAAACCACAGTACGGCTCCGCCATATTCTGTTACTGCTGACAATACATTTATAACCAACATTGATGGATACTTTGAGGCGTGCGGGAATACTACAACTGTTTACAAGCGTTTCAATGGCAGGTGGGTGAAGGCCTCAAGTTCGTTGCGCACGTTGGGCGCGGTAAAATGCCTTATTATTTAGACGGCAAGTTTTTTGGAGGAATGTGGTGTGATTTTTCTCCCTGTATTGCACTGCCGAAGCCATACACGCTCAAACTTGTTGAATATCAACAAGTAAGCCGGAAAGCCCCCGCCGCCAGATAGCGGTAGTGATGGCAGTGTTCCTGTGTATCAGACCAATGCATTAAGCGGCGATGTTAAAATTGAGATACAATATTTCAGCGATGAGAATTGTCGGAATAAGGAAACCGTGTCAACTGTTATTAAAAGATAAGTACAAACTTATCTCCTATAAAGAAAATTGTCATGCTGGTGGCGTAGTTGTTCCTGGCCATTTTCGCTTCCCGCTAAAACGTAGTAAAATGACTGTATGTTTAGTTCATCAGACTATTTAAACCCGAAAGCAATAATGGAGGAAGCCGGAATTTCCGCGGGCATGATCGTGGGCGATTTTGGCTGTGGAAGCGGGTATAAAACATTTGCCGCGAGCGAACTGGTCGGCAGGCACGGCGCGGTGTATGCGGTTGACATCTTAAAATTCCCGCTTGAGCATGTCCGATCGCAAGCATCAGAGCGGGGCATTACGAACGTGAAAACGGTATGGTCTAACTTAGAAATTCTAGGCGCAACTAAAATACCAGACCAAAGCGTGGATGCCGGGCTTTTGGTGAATGTTCTCTTTATGAGCACTGAACACCGGGGACTGCTCACTGAAGTAAAGAGAATGCTTAAAAATGGCGCACTGCTTTTGGTTATTGAGTGGAAAAGTATTGCAACGCCGTTTGGCCCGCCGCTTTCGGTACGCGTGCCAAAAGATGATATCAAAAATTTGCTCGCTGATTTAGGGTTTAACCGCATCAAAGAGTTTGACCCAAGCGGCTATCATTACGGACTTTTGTACCGGGCGTAAGAGGCGTGTTGCGGGGAAAGAGTATGCAAAAGATCAGCGTAATTCCTACAATAAATAGCGAACTTGCCACAATCCAGATTGGCTTATTGATGATATTACTGTAGATAAAGATCGGCAAGCCGATAAAAAACGCAATCACAACGCCATAGAACACGCCCCGCGCGTCTAACCGTTCCCAGTATAAGCTTAAAATAGTTGGCACCATCACGCATGCGGCAATGGTATTAAACACCCACCAGAGCTGTGTTAACCCAAAGCCGGGAATAAAGATCACGCCAAGTGCGACGAGAAATCCGAGTATGGTAAGAAAAATCATAGCGCTTCTTGATCCAGAAAGCCGCCGCGCGTCAAGAATGTGTTTGCGCAATTTTTCTCTGTCTGAAAGAGGTTCACCCTTTTCTGCGCGAAGCATAAGCGTTTTTTCTTCATCAGTATATTTCATCACATCAGTTGCAAATAAGCTTGTCGCCGCGTTCATGCCAGAATCAAGCGTGGAGCTTAATGCACATAATAACATAATCACAAAGAAGATGCCCGCCCATGCGGGGAGAAACTTTCCCACAACAAGCACGCCAAAGATAAGCGCTTTTCGCAAGTCCCCCTTTTTGATGGCAAATCCTCTCTGCCAGTACTGCTGATCAGATACAGCTCCGGCGAAAAGTCCGATTGAGGTAACAATCCCTAAAGAAAATGCAATATATGGATTGAATATGTTTGCGCTTCCTTTGATTCCGCTCAGGCCGTTTATAATGGAGCCAACCCCTGCGGAGCTTATTGTCCATGGAATTATTATGATTAACGCGGCAAGGACAAGAATGAGCTGGACAAAATCAGTAATAATAGACGATTCAAGCCCGGAAACGAGCGAATACACGAGCGGAATTGCCCCAAGAAGCGCGATCATAACGATCGCGGTTGCCTGATATACAGGGATGCCCAAAAGAAGCGCGAGCAGGTTTCCTCCTGCAAATAATTGCACGGTTATTGCCATCAGCTGATAGAAAAAGAAAGGGAATAAATAAATTTTATGCACTTTTTCGCTCCCAAGTTTATACTGGATCCACTGTGGCAGGGTGTAACCGTACGGCATTCTTTCGCGGATGCGCGGAGCAAGCAATGCAAACAAGGCGAGCGCAAGAATGTTTGGCGCTACAAACCAAAAGAGGCCGGCAAGCCCGTTAGTATAAGCAAAAAGCGATGAAACAAAAACCGCCGGCGCCCAAATCCACGATGCGGCAATGCTGGAGCCACCAAATAACCAACCCACTTTTCTTTCTCCTACTAAAAAAGTTTCTATGTTCGTATACTTCCGCCATTTTTCATAGAGAAATGTAATAGCAAGCATAGAAAGTCCAAATATGAGAAGTAAAAGATATGTTTTGCCAACAGAGAGCGTGATAAGTGATTCCATGCAATGAATGAGGCACCATGACACGTACGAGCGATTATTAAATAAGAATCGCCGACGCATCAATCACCATTTACAATTTACAACTTACAGCAGTATAGGGTATACTTAAAGAGTGGCAAAGACGACTGCATGGTGGCGTTCAGCGCCACAAGACACTATACTATATTGCCCTATTTTAAGCCTTTTCTCTGTTCTATGATTACAACTGCACTCCAGCAACTAGGGCTTTCTCCAAATGAAGCAAAAATTTATGGTGCGCTTTTGGAATTAAAAGAAGCAGGTGTTGGCAAAATTTCCTCACACACAGATATTCACCGCAGAAATATCTACGACGCCATAAAGCGTCTTGTTGATAAAGGGCTGGTATTTCCCATTCTTTCACAAGGAGAAAATGTGTATTCACCGGTTGACCCCGATAAACTGCTTGAACTTGTAAAGGAAAAGGAACAAATTTTGTCGGAAATTCTTCCGATCATGCGTAACAGATATAGCGCGGAACGAAGATCGCAGGAAGCGTATATATATTGTGGCATTGAGGGGTTTAAGAATTATATGCGCGATATTCTTCGCGTTGGCGATGATGCGTATTTTATTGGTGCGAAATTAGGATGGTTTGATCCGCGCCTCGCGCGGTTTACCGAGCAGTTTTTAAAAGAAGCAAGGCGAAAAAATTTAGTATTCCATCATATTTTTGACGCATCGGTACAAGACAGCCCTCTCCCTGAAACAAAAAATATCTTGAGCATGGTACAGAAGCCCTATAAATTTCTCCCCGAAAAATATGCAACCAGTGCCGCGATTGATATTTTTGGCGAGTACGTGGTAACATTTACTGGCTTGAGCTTGATGAAGCTGGACGAAAAAGTAACCTTGTTTGTGCTTAGGGATAAAAATCTTGCAGAAAGCTATCGCACATGGTTTGAGATGATTTTTGAGTTCCTGCCGTAAACACAAACGATCTAAAAACCTCCTTGACTCAAAAATCAAATGAGATAGTATAAGAATAATATGCCTGCATTTTTAGGATCAATTCTCGGTTATTTGTTTAATTTGTACCCGCCGGTGTTTCAGCGGTTTGGTTGGGCAGTGCTTGCAGTATGCCTGCTCTTGCTTGTATTTTCTTTGGGGTTGAGCATGCGCGTGCGCACACGAGGCAAGAAAAAAGACGGCCTTGAGCGCAAGTTTTTGAATAAGCTCACGCATTGGGGATATGGTGCAGGGTGGGGCGGCCTGTTATTGTGGTTTGTGCGGTATGAACAGATTCCATGGCTTTCTATGCGCTTTGTGCTCTGGGCGTGGATAGCTTTTTCTGCCGCATGGCTTATGCTCGTGGTGCGGTATAAGTTTGTGATCATCCCAAAGAGGAGAGTAGAAATTGCACGGCAAACAGGGGCTTCAAAATAATGAAATTTTCAAGTAGCGTGATACCAGGCGAAGGGTTAGGGAAAAAGCTCGGCTTTCCAACAGCAAATTTGGTTATTCCTTCGGGTTTTTCTCTGCCTTTTGGCATTTATTCTGCGCGAGTGCGCATTGGCGGGGAATGGCGGAAAGCGGCCCTTCATTTTGGCCCGCGGCCGGCACTCGGCAGAACAGAAGATTCGCTGGAGGTACATGTCTTGGATTTTGACGGAGATTTATACGGGCAATTACTGGAGGTTGAAGTACTGGATTTTTTGCGGGAAATACGAAAATTTACATCAACGGACGCGCTGAAAGAGCAGATGAAGAAGGATTGTGATAGAGTGAGAGAATCGGCGTAAACGCGTTATTACACCTTGGGCCGGCTTATGGAGATTGCCGGTTTTTTTATATCTTAAATTACGAAATCAGTGGTTGCAAGAGCTTTTTGAGCGATTAACGAATGTTTGTGTGGCAGAAACAACCCAAGGGTTAAGCGAGAAAAGTTCTTGCAACCACTCCAAAAAGCTATTTTGTAATGCAGAGTTCTATACATTCATCTCAAGAATTTTATGAGCAAGGGCACAAAACAACAAATTGGCAAGTATGGAGAAATGCTTGCGGCACACTATTTGGAAAGAAAGGGATATCACATTGTAGACACAAATGTGCATTCGCGTTTTGGTGAAATTGATATTATTGCGGTAAGCCCAGAGCAGGTGCTGGTTTTTTGTGAGGTAAAAACACGGACGAACAGCAGGTACGAATCTCCGGAGCGGGCAATTGATGTTCGCAAACTGCAAAAGATGTGGAAAACTATGAAAATATATTTATCAAAACACCCCGTTGCGTATGCCGGCTACAGGGTTGATTCAATTGCGCTTTCTCTCAACAGAGAGGAAAAGCGGTGTATTGTGCGCCATTGCAAGGCAGTAGGAAGATTGTTTTAAGCAGGTTCAAAGCAGAGATTGTAAATGCCTATATTGTCAATCTTGACCGATGAACGATTGTCCATTAAGTTAAGTGCAGAAACAGCATTCTTTGATATCGTTTCCAGCGTGTGTGGTCATGCGCGTTTCATGCAAATGACACGTATTTGAAAAATACTCTTTAAAAGCTAACCTGCTCTGTGATGTATGGCTGACAAGGGCATTTCTCAATTGTGTGTCATTTGCGTGAGCAAGTGGCCTTTTTAATTACTTAAACATTTTAGAATGTAATTAACGCACTCTATGTCAAAGACGTTTTTGTTTCTTAAAGCCCGAAACAAAAAAGAGAAATTCATACAAAAATGCTTATTAAAAATAAAAACATGTTTCGTTCTTGCTTGTATAGTTTTTGGCGTGGGGTTAAGCGGCGCCGCGGTAAACGCGCAAGAGGTTACGGCTGACACGCTTGCAGGCGTGTTTATTGGGCGGGCAGGCAGGCCCGTCGTGCTGTTTCCTCATGTTGGAGAGGTGGTAAAAGAAAATAGTATTGAAGTCTCCGGACAGAGCGACAATGACACAACTGTTAATATTTATGTTGACGACGTCTTAGACGGCACAGTGCAAGTGAAAAGCGGCGAAGGGTTCAAGGGAACCTTTTCTGCGCACCTCAATGTGCCACTCTCTTTGGGCGCGCATGTCATTTATGTGATAGCGCGTAGCACCGATAAGCTTGCCAGTGAAAAAAGCGGCGAGGTCATTATTACGTATAATCCGAACGCGATTCTGCAGCCGCCTGCGCCTGCAGTAGTAGAGCTTCCGGTTGAGGAGCCTGCAGTACAGGCGCTCACAACGCCATCAGTTCGTGTGACAGCGCCAACGCTCCGCACGCCGGAGTGGAACACAATCGTGAAAGCCGTACATCCGGTGATTGACGGCGTTGGGCGGAATGGCCAAACAGTTGCAGTATATATTGATGACAAGCTTGACGGAACGATTGTGCTTGGTACACATGCTTCCGGCGCGGTAGGGTTTGCATATCAGTCGCGCCAAAAACTTGCTTCAGGCTGGCATGAAGTGTATGCATACAGCTTTAATGCGGATTCCCTGAAAAGCGCGAAATCCGGATACCTGCGTTTTTATCTTGAGGTTCCTTTTATTGCGCCAACACTCCGTTCCGCGCGGCAAATAGGCACCATCGTAGAGCTTACTGGCGTCGCGGCAAATGGGTCATTGATTACTGTTTTTGTAGACGGCACGCTTGATGGAAAGATTTCAGATCTCAAGCCGCATCCATCAGGGGTAACTTCTTTTGCGTATACGCTTTCAGCGCTTCCCGCGCCAGGAATGCACCAGATGAGCGCAAAAGCGTATGATGCGAACGGCAAAGCGAGTTTGTTGTCTAATACAATTGCGCTTTCGGCGGTAACACCTCCTGTGGCAGAAGAGAAAGCAATGGCAACAAGCGAAAAGAAAGACGAGAGCCAAAGTCCGGCAGGCGCGCCCTTAGAAGATAAGAGCAAAGAAGATACTGCGTCAGTACAGACAACAGAGCCAGTAAAAAACGAGAAAGAGGCAAAAAAAGAGCCAGAGGAGAGTAAGGCAGAGGAGAAGAAGCAGCCTCCAGTACAAGAAAAAGCAGGAGCAAAAGATGAAAAGCAGGAAGAAGTGAAGAAAGATGTTGAAAAGAAAGATGCTGGAAAAATAGACGAGAAAAATACCGATGAGGCTGTTTCGGGCGAAGAGGTGAAGAAAGAATCCGCAGAGAGTGCCCTTGCAGAGACCGGAAAGGTTGTGAACTGGTCGCTTGTGGTTGGGGTGATTATTTTGGCTGGGCTTATTATCGCGTTTCTCATCTGGTACATTTTACAGCGGCGGGATATGGTAAATGATGGTATCAAAAGACTCTTTGGCGATGAGGTAGACGAGTGGGGCGAAGACGAGGAATCGTCCTTTGGCGAATTCGCTGGCGATGAAGAGAAAGCGTCAGTGCAGGAAGCGCTTCAGAGCGAAGCAAAGCCGAGCGGCAAAGAAGCGCCTTCAAAAAAAGAAGAATTGCGCGAGGAGAGCAAGACGAGCGAAAAAAAAGATAAAGAACCCGCTCCTTCTTCTCCGGGCGCAGGAAAAGACGAGCCTCAAAAAAAGACCGAGGATCGGGTAAAAGATGCACACGATATGAAGCTTCCTCCTCCTCCGCCAGACTTATAAAAAGGGTGGAACAGGCGGATGAGAACGCACCAGTAGGGGACGCATATATGCGTCCCCTACTTTTTTATACGCCCCCTTTGTTGTTTAGTGATAGAATAGAGATATAAAGCTATGTTGAAAAAGAGAGATGCGGTGTTTATTGTATGTTTTTTTCTCATCAGCGCCGGCGTGATTGTCACTGGTGTAGTACGCCAAAAAGCTTCGCGAGTATTTCTGCCTCTTCAAGAGAATACAGAAGACGTTCCTTCTTTGCCTGTGTTGCAAAGTACAGATATCGCGCCAGTAGCAGAAACAGAAGAAGAAAAAAGCGAGAGCGTGGCGGACCAATCAGCATTGCCGAAACGGGCATTTTTAAAAGTCCCTTTTTTTTCGCAAGCGCCGTTTGGGGACTGGAAAGACGAGCGCGAGCAGGATGGATGCGAGGAAATGTCTTTACTTATGGCCTCATACTGGGTACGGGGAGAGGAGGGAAATAAAAAGCAAGCGCTTGCTGATTTGTTTGATACTGCAGAGTACGAAGAGCGCACTTTTGGCTCGTTTCACGATACAAACGCGGAAGATACTGCCAAGCTTGCCCGCGATTATTTTGGGCTTACTGCACGCGCGCAGTATGATATGAGCATACTGGATATCAAGCGCGAGCTTGCGAAAGGAAATGTGGTGATTACGCCGGTCAATGGCCAGAGTATTGGAAATCCGTATTACACGGCGCCGGGCCCAGAACGGCACATGATTGTTCTTGTGGGGTATGACGAGCAAGCCGGCGAGTTTATTACGAATGATCCGGGTACAAAGCGCGGGAAAGGGTACCGCTATAACTACGATGTGTTGTGGAACGCGGTGCGGGATTATCCATCAGGCCACAAAACCCCGATTAAAGACCAGAGCGTCAAAGCGATGATTGTGGTGGAAAGATAAATAAGGTGAGTGTTGTTTTATCTACGTATACCATAGAGTTCATTTAAGCAAAAATTTCATTATGCGGTTTGAAGATGCCGCGCAGTTGTTTTTTACTGTATTTCATGGTTTCATACTAGTATATTTATATGGATGAGACAATGTTTCTAAATAAAAAACACGCGGTTACATGAAACTAAATTTTACTCTTCACGATAGCCTTGCGCTTAAGGGGAAGGGGTCGCACCTGCCGCTTGTTTTGAGCATGCCGCTCGGGCAAGAAAATCCGGTATTAGTATTTTTAAAAGTTGCGCAGAAGAAGGAGCACGCGTTTTTGCTTGAGAGCGTTGAGGGAGAAAAAAAAGTAGCACGGTATTCATTTATAGGGATTGCCCCGTATAAAGTTTTTGATTTTTATAAACAGCAGGGAAGGGTGGTGTTTCGCTCCGGCATTTCAAAACGCGTTGACGTTTTCAACCCGCTTGTGTTTATCCAAAAGGCCGTGGAAAAAATTCACATCCCCCGAGGCATTGCAGTGCCGGAATTTATTGGGGGCGCGGTTGGGTATTTAGGGTACGAGGGTATTCGCTATTTTGAAAATATACCTGAAGCCGCAGAGGATCCTTTAAAAATTCCGGATGGGGTGTACGGCTTTTTTGACACCGTGATTGTTGTTGACCACATGCATGCGCGGATAAAAATCGTCAAGCTGTTGGAGCTGAAAGGCGATATCACAAAAAAGTATGGAGAGGCGGCAGAGGAGATTGCGCGGATTGCTCGGCAGATCAGGGATGGTGTTGCCGAGCCGCTTCTTGACGCAAAGCGTGTCAACAAACGCAAACTTTCTGCTGACTTAAACAAAAGTTTTGTTTCAAATACGTCAAAATCAGCTTATAAAAAAGGGGTAGAAAAGGCGAAAGAGTATATTACCAAAGGGGACGTGATACAGGTTGTGTATTCACAGCGGTTTGAAGTTCCGTTTCGACAGAACGGCTTTTTGGCGTATCAGGCGCTTCGTCAGATCAATCCCTCGCCGTATATGTACTATCTCAAATTTCCTAAATTTGAAATTGCGGGGTCTTCGCCGGAGGTGTTTGCGCGGTGCGAAAAAGGGGAGATTTTTTTGACTGTCCTTGCGGGCACACGCAAAAGGGGTGACTCTGAAGCCGAGGATCAGCGGTTGAGCGCCAATGTGCTTGCGGACGAAAAGGAGAACGCAGAGCACGTGATGCTTGTAGATTTAGGGCGGAACGACGCAGGGAAAGTGAGCATTATTGGAAGCGTGCGGGTTTTAAAATATAAATACATTGTGAAGTATTCACATGTTTTACACATCGCTTCTGACGTGATCGGCACGATGAAGCCAGAGATGAACGCCTTTGATTTATTCCGCGCGTGTTTCCCCCGGGGAACTGTGTCAGGCGCGCCGAAAATTCGCGCTATGGAAATTATTGCGGGCTTAGAAAAAGAAAAGCGGGGCGTGTATGCGGGAGCAATCGGCTATTTTGATTTTAATGGAAATATGAATGCGGCGCTTGGCATTCGCACGATTGTGATCAAAGACGGGAAAGCGTATGTACAGTCTGGTGCGGGGATTGTGTATGATTCAGACCCGGACCGCGAGTATGAGGAGTCGGTGAATAAGGCGAAGGGCCCGCTCAAAGCGATTCTGATTGCAAAGCAGGCGAGCAAAACTGTATTGCGCGTTTAGGTTTACTTTTGAATTACGAAATCGGCGGTTGCAGGCAGACAGGTAGGGGCGTTCCATGGAACGCCCCTACTACAACCAAAGAGAAATGCATACGATTATGAAAACAATCATTATAGACAACTACGATTCATTCACGTATAACCTGTATCAATACATAGGCGAGCTTGGGGGAAAGCCCGAAGTGTTCAGAAATGACCAGATTACGTTAGAGGAGTTGAGCGCACTTCGGCCTTCGCGCATTGTTATTTCTCCGGGGGCAACAGATCCAAGCGACGATAAGTATTTTGGGCTGTGCAGAAAAATTATTGCAGAGTGCGGGAAAAAAATTCCGCTCCTTGGCGTGTGTTTGGGGCATCAGGGGATTATCTATGTGTGCGGGGGGAAAATTGTGAGAGCGCCGCAGATTATGCACGGCAAAACAAGCGTCATGCACCACGATGGGAAAGGCGTGTTTGCGGGGGTGGAAAATCCATTTTTGGGCATGCGCTACCACTCGCTTATTGGCGAGGCGAAAACGCTCCCCTCATGTTTAGAAGTTTCCGCGTGGGCGCAAATTGGCATTCGCGCGCGTTCTGCCGATTTAAAACAGCAGGCCTCGTTTGATCCGGCAAAACATATTATAATGGGCGTGCGGCACAAAGAGTATCCGATTCACGGCATCCAGTTTCACCCGGAATCTATCGGCACAGAGGAAGGGAAAAAGATACTAAAGAATTTTTTGTTTGAAACAGCTGTATAAAAAATAAAATGCACTCATGAACACTATAAACATCCTTAAAAAACTCACCGCGCGGAAAGATTTAAGCGTGCAGGAAGCGGAAGGCGCGATG
>CAZHCQ010000006.1:0-16558 GCA_964531415.1 uncultured Gammaproteobacteria bacterium | reverse complement strand
AATCATCAGCCCGTCCCAAAAGTTCAGGCTCAATCAGGGCGAAATATTCGGTCCGTGAATAAAGGAACCATTGCGGCGCTCAATGCTAAGCATAAAACAGCAGAAATGATTGCAGAGCATTGGCAAAACGATCATTTTTACCTCAAAAAAGCGCAAAAATTGGCGCCGACTCACCAGGATGTTGTTTCAGATCTCATCGCAAGCGGCAACATGAATTACAGGGAAGTTGAAGATGATGGCGATGATGTGGGTGCGCCGACAACGTATGGGCCAGTCCAGCTTGACTTGCCGCCTCGCAGTAACATTGTGTTGTCTCCAAAGAAAGAAAGCAAAACAGTGAGGAGCGAGGATGTTGAGAATGATAAAGATCAAAACGATCATCCGCCTCCGGGAACTGTTTCGCATGCGTCTGATCTGCCGATGGCTCCGCACGAACAACCAGATGAATCGCGAAGTCCGCAGGGAAATACCCTGCACGCAACGCCCAAAGAAGTGGCGCTTGAGATTTTACAATTTTTAAAAGAGAGTATTCAAACAGAAAACGAAAAAAGAAGAACGCAGGAGGAGCACGCACAACAGATTGTTGCGCCGCCTTCTGCGCTGGTGAAGAAAATTGCAGTGCAGGAGCAAGCGGCGGCACTTCCCGCGCCCGCACAAAAAGACGATGTTCGCCCGCCTCACACAGCACTTCTTTCATCAAAAAATGTTCGCAGGAATCAGAACGGAGCGCGTTTTGCCAAGAGCTCTTCTGATAGATCTTCACATCTGTCTCCCTATGTGCTTGACGTGAAAAGAAAAGCACTGCCCCAGAACGCGCAGTTTGTGCAGGCAAAACCGCGCGGAACCGATATGAAAAAGGTAGCCCAAAAGTTTTCCTCTTTTCCGCGCCAGCTTTCTGTACAAAAATTTAAGGCGCACCTTGCCCTCTGCACCAAGGGAGTTGACGATGTTTTTGGATATAAAAAAACACACAGCGGGCATCATTATCACACCGAAGGGTTGTCTGGCTTAGAATTTTTTTTCATTGCAATAGGGGAAATTCTTCTTTTTCCTATAGATCTTTTTATTACAAGGCCGTATCGTATCTTAAAGAAAGGTGTTATGGCGTTTGTACGTTTGGAGCACTCTGCGCTGTGGGCAGTTGCCGATTCTTTGCAGAATCAAAATGTATCTCTGCTTTTTGAGAGGAAACCCTTGATGGAATATTTAATTCCGGCAGGAATGCGTCTAAAATTGGCAGGGGCCGCAGTTTTCACCCTCGTGGGGATTGTTCTGGTTCTGCCCATTGGGGCATTTTCTCTTGTAGGGGGTTCGTTGCACGATTTTAAAGGGCGCGTTCTTGGCGCAACGCAGAGCGCGGCTGATGAAGCGGCAGAAGGAGCGTTTGCGGTGAAAGCATTGCAATTTGACGCCGCGGCGCAGAATTTTAGCAGTTCGGGGAACAGCTTCCGAGTTGCTCAAAAAAAAGTTGAGGACCTCAATATTTTAATTCGGGGGCTTGTGAAATCTTTGCCCCAAGGAAAAGCCGCTTTGGAACTTTTGAATCTGGGAGAGAAGCTCTCTTACGTTGGGGAAATTCTTTCAGAAAGCGCCCATGCTGTTTCGCAAAATCAGCAGATGAACGGAACTCCTCGCCTTATTGATTCTTTAACTGCGGTCAGGGAAAGTATTCAAAAAGCACTGCCTGTGATGCGCGAAGTTGAATCGCTTGCAAAGGAAATTCATCAGGATCGTTTGCCTCAAAATTATCAAGAGCGGGCCAGCGATATACTTTCTGCGATTCCCTTACTCGTGAGTACGATACAAGAAGCTGATGAAGTTTCCGGATACCTCTTGTATGTGCTTGGCGATCATGATTTTAGGCGGTATCTTGTGATCGGCGCAAATTCACTTGAACTGCGCCCGAGTTTTGGCGGCTTTATGGGGAATGTGATGCTGTTGGAAGTTTCAGGCGGCGCGGTAACGTCTGCGGAGGTTTTAAAAGGCGGCACTTATGAACTGCAGGGCGCTCTTTTTGAAAGAGTGCTTGCGCCAAAGCCCTTATGGGCGGTTAATCCACGCTGGGAGTTTCAGGATTGCAACTGGTTTGCAGATGGCCCCGCATCTGCAGAGAAGTGTCTTTGGTTTTGGGAAAAGTCAGGGCGGCCTTCGGTTGACGGCATTATAAGCGTGAGTGATGAATTTTTGCGGGATATGCTTGCATTTGTCGGTCCGGTAGAAATTTCCGCGAGAGAATTTGGCATGAGCGAAAATACGCTTCCGGAATCATTCAGGCCTATTACGAGAGAAGGCGGCGTTTTAGAAATTACGAGCGACAATGTAATTGCTGTTGCGCAGAGCATTGTAGAGAGTTTATCTGCAAAAAATTCTCAAACCCCAAAAGCGTTTTTCGCCGCGCTTACGCCAAAAATTATTCAAAAACTTCAGCAAACGCCGCAGGAAAAGCTTCCGGATATTACAAAAATCGTGATTGCATCATTGCGCAAAAAAGAAGCAACGGTATATCTAAGGGAAAAAAAGGTGAAGCAGTGGCTTTCAAAAAATAATTTTGACGGGCATATTCGCCAGGCGCCGAAAGATTATTTATATGTCAACCGCGCTAATATTGGAGGGGGCAAGAGCGATCAAGTGATTCAGCAGGCAGTGAAACACTCTGTGCATGTTGATGCACACGGCGAATTGACTGATGAAGTGACGATTGAGCTCACTCATATGGGGGCTGACGCTTATAATAAAGGCGATGCATCTGTAATCTCGCCGACAATGCGCGATGAGCTCAACCGCGGCAATCTGGCGTATATGCAGGTATATGTTCCAAGCGGAAGTACGCTCGTTCGCGCCGAAGGGGATTTTTACCCTGCTTTTGGATCTGATGTTGAGATCCCTGAAGGGGATTTAGTCCAAGATCAAGACATGAAGAATAATCATCTCACGTTGTATTTTGATGAAAAAACTCACACCGAAGTTGGAAGCGCGTTTGGAAAGACAGTATTTTCAAATGCGGTTATGCTTTCACCTGGGGAAACAAAACGAATGACCTTTGTGTATACCATCCCTTTTGCCCTTCAAAATAAACACAATCTCTACTCATTGCTCGTTCAAAAACAGGCCGGCGCGCGTATAGATTCGTTTGAAAGTGTGTTCTATCCCCCGCCAGATTTGGAGGTGGTTTTCAGCGAGGGTGCCCGCACCGGTACATTTGTTCACAGCGAAGAAACGGTAAGCTTTAAGGATGATTTGTCAGAAGATTCATATTATGTTATTTTGTTGAAATAAATTTGCATACTCAAGGTGAAAGCAGATTGCTGAAGGAGCGTTTTATTGTGTATGACACCACCTTCTCAACGGAAACAGCTCATACTTAAAGGAGTAATTATTATTGCTTTTTTTTCGCTTTTAAGCAAAATTTCCGGGCTCGTTCGGGTGATGCTTTTAAGCAGCAGATATGCGACTGGAGATGTGGCAGATGCATATTTGACGTCTTTTCGCTTGCCTGATTTGATTTTTAATACGCTTGTGCTTGGCGCGCTTTCTTCTGCGTTTATCCCGATTTTTTTGGAGTATTTTGATAAACAAAAGAATCCGGATGCAGACGTTGAAACTGATGCATTGGAGGTTGGCCTTGAAAGTTCAGAAGCAAGTATGGCATCGCCTAATGTGGGGTTTGCGGCGGGCGTATCTGAATTATGGTCCGGGGCGCAAAAAAAATGGTATCAGTACGCCCACCAGGAACATACTGATAAATGGGCGCTTGCAAATACGGTTTTAAACTTGGTGGTTCTTGTGCTTATCATTTTTTCTGTTTTGTTCTTTGTGTTTGCGCCTGAATTGGTACGGCTCATGGTTCCACATTTTAGCGGAGAAAAGCAGGCAATGACTATTGAAATGACGAGAATAATGCTCTTTTCAACGGTTCTCTTTGGCGTCAGTAATGTCATGGGAGGGATGCTGCAATCTTTTCAGCGATTTTTTTGGTTCTCTCTTGCGCCGGTACTTTACAACGCCGGCATCATCATCGGGATTCTTTGGCTTGCGCCGATTTTTGGGCCATTAGGGCTTGCGTACGGCGTTGTTTTAGGAGCGTTTTTGCACATGATTATCCAAATTCCTCCGGTTCTCAAAGTTGGGTTCTGCTGGAGGCCTGTTTTTAAAATTAAGCATAATGGCGTCAAAAGAATCTTGCTTCTCATGGTGCCTCGTACCGCAGGGCTTGCTGCTATTCAAGTGAATCAGGTGATCAACACGTTTTTAGCGTCTTCTTTATCTGCTGGAAGCGTGTCCGCGCTCTATTACGCAGACAGCCTGCAAAGCTTGCCGGTGAGCATTTTTGGGGTTTCTCTTGCGATCGCCGCTTTTCCCGTGCTTGGATCAGCCTTTAACAATAAAGACGAAAGCGCTTTTGCGGAAATTTTTAGCGAGAATTTTCGCAAAATTTTATTTATTATGATTCCAGTTTCGCTTTTTATGATTCTTTTGCGGGCTCAAATTGTGCGGCTTGTGCTTGGGACCGGGTCTTTCGGATGGGGAGCAACACGCTCTACCTTAGAAGTTTTTGGATTCTTTGCGCTTTCGCTTTTTGCGCAGGGAACAGTGCCGCTCCTTGCGCGGGCTTTTTATGCGCGCCATGATACGCTTACTCCGCTTATCAGCAGTGCGGTGAGCGTTGTGCTGAATATTGTGTTGGCGTTTGTGCTTGTTCCCCGTATGGGGTTGATTGGGCTTGCGCTTGCTTTTTCCATTGCATCGCTTTGCAACATGACAATTTTATGGACAATTCTTCGCTACCGCCTGCCGGATCTTCATACCATGGAAAGCTTGCTTTCGGTTATCAAAATTTCTGTAGCCTCTTTGGCGTCCGGGTTTGCGGTGTACGGCATGTTGCGCGTCGCGGAGCATCTGTTTAATAATAAGCGCTATTTTGGCCTTTTAGGGCAGACTGCGGTTTCGGCGTTTGTGGGCATTGTATTGTATTGCGTTATTGTTGTTGTGTGGAAATTTCCAGAGGCGCAGTGGATAACCAAGCATGTACAGCGGAGAAAATAGTGCTTGCCCTCGGGTATCTTTTACGATACTATCACATCACTATGAACGATCCACGAGTTTCAGTTATCATACTTTTGTATAACTCAAAAAAATATCTCCCGTTTTGTTTTAAATCGTTGCGCGAACAAACATTCAAAAATTTTGAAATTTTAGTGATTGATAACGGGTCAATTGACGGAGGCTTTGCATGGGTGAAACAGTGCATGCCGGAGGTAAAAATAGTCCGAAATCCGAGTAATGTCGGGTTTGCAAAGGGCAATAACCGCGGGGTGTATTGGTCAAGCGGCGATTTTATATTCTTCCTAAACGCGGACATAGTTTTGAGTGAGGGCGCGTTAGAACAGCTTGTTTCTTACCTTTCCGCCCATGATGATGTTGCGTCGGTTACGCCGAAAAGTTTCGTATGGAATTTTTTGGCAGTGACTGATCTGTATGGGTCATTTTCAGAGGAAGTTGTATGCCCCGGGCGCATCGGCGATATTCCGGGCAAAACAGACATGATTGATTCGTTAGGGTTGAAGCTAGAAAGGAGTTATCGCGTTACCGAAATTGGCAACGGAAAGAATGATGCAGAAATTGTACAGAGAGAACCAATGGAAATTTTTGGCGCGTCCGCGGCATCGCTTCTCATCAAAAGGGAGGCGCTCTCTGCAGTTGGGGTGACGGGAGAGGGCACTACTATGGAATTTTTTGACGAAGATTTTTTTGCCTATAAAGAAGATGTTGACCTTGCCTATCGATTGCGTTTGAAAGGATGGAAAACGTACCTCATACCCTCTGCCCATGTGTTTCATGATAGAACCGCACAACAGAAGGGAAAGTCTGTTGTGCGCAACCGCAAAACAAAATCAAAATTCATTAGCTATCATTCATATAAGAACCACCTGTTTTTTTTGATGAAAAATCTCTCCCTGCAGAGTGCGTTTCGTAATTTTTTTCCGATCTTGTTTTATGAAGCACAAAAATTTCTTTATCTGCTTTTATGTGAACAGAGCACGCTTGCTGGTTTTAAGGAGATTTTTAAAAAGATGCCAAAAATGCGTTCAAAGCGCCGGATTATTTTGGGTTCTTCCGCCCAAGCGGCTTATGGGGAAATACAAAAATGGATGAATTAAATCTTATGGATCTCTCAATTGTCATCGTGACCTATAATAATCGGGGGTTTATTTCAAAGTGTATTGAGCAGATTAAAAAACATCTGCCAAAAGAATTCGCATGCGAAGTGATTGTGGTTGACAATAATTCTTCTGATGGCACTGTTGATGCGTTGAGAGCGCTTGTGGATATTCAAATAATTGTAAATAAATGCAATATCGGTTTTGGGGCGGCAAATAACATCGGCATCAGGGCGTCGCGTGGAAAGTATATTCTCTTGTTAAATCCGGATATTTTTATACACAAAGACGCATTTGAGAAGCTTTATGAATTTATGGAGCACAATGAACGCATTGCGGTGTGCGGGCCACGGCTTTTGTACCCAGATGGAACGGATCAGGCTTCAGCAAACAGATGGCCGCGCTGTTTTGCAACTCCGCTTGTACAGAGAACATTTTTTGGGCGTACTGCGTGGGGAAAGAAGATCAAGGCAAGATACCGGCTTGAAGGGCTTGCAAAAGATCGCCCCTCATTGGTTCCATGGCTTGTGGGAGCCGCGCTTTTTATTCGGCGCTCAAGCCTCACGGGCGTTGGCGGCGGGTTTGATGAGCGTTTTTTCATATATTATGAAGATATAGATTTGTGCCGCCAATTTTGGCATGCTGGGTTGTGTGTTGCGTATGTGCCTCTTGCCGTTATGACGCACTTTCACCGCAGAGAGTCCTCGCGCGGGGATTTTAAATTTTTTACGAACCGATCTTATCGTATTCATTTGCTTTCTTACTTCAAATACTTTATAAAGTGGAGGAGAGTGAAAGAGCCGGCACTTCCGCACCTAAGCTCTGTTTAAGATGCGTATATGTTATTTATAAAAAAAATAGGAATTGATCTTGGAACAACAAACACGCTTGTGCACTTGCCTAAACGAGGCATTGTGATTAACGAGCCTTCGGTGGTGGCTGTTTCCATTATGGATAAGCACGTGCTTGCTGTGGGCAATGAAGCAAAAGAGATGATTGGCCGTACTCCCGATACCATCGTTGCCCTGCGCCCTTTAAAAGACGGCGTGATTGCTGATTACCGTACTACAGAAGCGATGTTGCGCTATTTTATCACAAAAGCGATTGGCGGAATGCGGCTGGTTCGCCCGGAAGTAATGATTGCAGTTCCGGCAGGCATTACGTCAACTGAACGGCGAGCGGTTATTGACGCTACCTTAAGCGCTGGGGCAAAGGCCGCATATATTATTAAAGAACCGATTGCCGCAGCAATCGGAGCAAGTATTCCTATTGGGAGCGCTTCAGGGCACATGATTATTGATATGGGGGGCGGAACCACCGAAATTGCGGTTATTTCTCTTGGGGGAATTGTGGCAAACACTTCTGTTCGTATTGGAGGCAATAAGTTTGACTCGGCAATTTCCGAGCACGTCAAGCGGAAATACAATTTGGCGATAGGGGAGCGCACGTCGGAAGACGTGAAAATAACGATTGGTTCGGCGATATACTTAAAAGAGCGCCTCACCATGGATATGCGGGGAAGGGACATGATATCCGGGCTTCCGCGCATTGTGACAGTTTCGTCTGATGATGTGACGGAAGCGCTACAAAATGAACTGGAGGGAATTATTAAGGCGGTGAAATCCGTGCTGTATGATACACCTCCTGAACTGTGCGCAGATATTATGGATAAAGGCATGGTACTCTCCGGAGGAACATCTTTGCTTCGCAATATGGATAAGCTTTTAGCCCACGCAACCGGCGTGGAGTGCTATAATGCAGATGATCCCTTATTATGCGTGGCAAAAGGTACGGGCATTGCGTTGGAAAATTTGGAAGCATATAAGCGAAGCATTTTATCAACGAAGTAAGTTTCCCTGTGGGTATTGTTGTGTGATGATCCACGGGTGCGTTTTTTCTCTATGATATTTCGCTGGCCTCGCACACTGCATCCAAAACAAAGCCTCTATCTTCAAGAGCTTATTATGCAGAAGACATTCGCTCATGCGTATTTATTCTATGGGCCGAGGGGAAGCAAGAAAGAGCAGGTCGCGGAACTGTTTATGGGGAGTATGCTCTGTACGAACCAAAACGAGGTTCCCTGCGGGCAGTGTTCCACGTGCCGTCATGTGAAACAGAATACGCATCCGGATGTAATCCGAGTACAGGCAGAAAAGGGAAAAGCGCAGATTGGCATTACGCAGATTTTTAAGATGCAGGAAAAATTATCGCTCCATTCCTTTTTAAATTCATATAAAGTCGCTATAATAGAAGGGGCGTCCAGTCTCACACTTGAGGCGTATAATGCGATGTTGAAAATCGTGGAAGAGCCGCCGCACAACACCATGATCGTCATAGTTGCCGATGGTGTGCATGCGATTCCTTTAACGATCATTTCCCGGTGCGAGAAGATCAGGTTTTGGCCGCTTGGGGAAGTTTCTTTAATAGAGGAGGAAAACGGCATTGATGATCAGGTACAGCAATTTTTAAGCGGGAGCAGTGAGCACAGATTTGCGCTTGCCCATGAACTCTCCGAATTGGGCCGAAGCCAGATTGATGCGTTTTTATTGCACCTGCTGTCTGTCCTGCGTGTGTGTTGTCTTCAGAAAATTGGCTTTGAGCATGTACGAGAAAAAGCGGGCTTCCAAAACGCCCTTTTCGGAGAGGCGTCTTCGCAAAAAATCCTCCAGCTTATTTTAAAAGTATATCAGCTCAAGAGAGACATGGAAAATAATAGCAACGTAAGATTGCATTTAGAAAATATCAGCCTTATTATCAATGAATTGGCGTTTCAATAAAAGTATAGTTTTTGTTGCCACAGCCCTGCTCGGATCATTTTTGCTTTCAGGGTGTGTGTTTTTTGGCGTATCAATCGGCAAAAAACGGCCGGGGGTAGACACGCCCGGCGGCGGAGTGTATAAATCATTTGATCAGGGGCTGACGTGGCAGTCAAAGAATCTGATACGGAAAGTGAAGAAGAAGCTCGCCGCCATTGACACTTTGCATGTGAAAGATATTCAGTTTGATCCGCAGGATCATCTTACTCTGTACCTTGTAAGTTTTTATCGGGGATTATGGGTTACCTATAATGGGGGAGAGAACTGGCAAAGTATTCTTGATGATCCTGTCAAGGCAGCCGCAGTTGATCCCCGCACGCGGGCGGTGATCTATGCGGCTCGGAAAAATCAGGTAGTAAAGAGCGCAAACGGCGGGAATACATGGAAAACGGTTTTTTTAGAGGGGTCAAATCAAAATATAAGCGCTTTGGCAGTTGATACCGCACATAACAAAATTTTTGCGGGTGCGGAGAATGGGCGCATCTTTGAAAGTTTAAACGGCGGAGATTCATGGAAAACCATCGCAACGATTGGCGGGAAAATAGTCAAGCTCCTTGTGCATCCCCTTGATTCGCGTATTATGTATGTGGGTACCCAAGAGCATGGCGTGTTTAAATCAGCTGACGGGGGCATTACCTGGACGCTTTTGACAGCTTTGAGCAGTGTTTCCGGTACAGAGGTATTCGGGGATTTAGCGATGAACACCGCACACGTGCTTGAGGTGTTCTATGGCTCGCGGTCTGGGCTTTTAAAAAGCACTGACGGAGGGGCTACGTTTGCCTCAATTAGCCTTCTTACCCCAAATCCGCTTGCAAAAATTGAGGCAATAGCGGTTGATCCATATGATTCAAATATAATTTTTTACGCTTCAAGTACAGTGCTTTTTACAACCAGAGACGGCGGAGGAACGTGGGTAACCGAAGCGCTTCCCCTGCCTAAAAAAGTTGCAAGAATTCTGATTGACCCATCTGACGCAAGAACAATGTATGTTGGTTTCAATATGATTCCGGAAATACAGACCTCAAAAAATAATGATCAAATAAAACAAAAAAAGCCATCAAGAACAAAACTCTAATTTTAAATTTATATAACATTATGTCGTTTGAACATGCATACCGCACATCAGCAAAGGATCTCATCCTTTTTCTGCGTGAGGATTTGAAAAGTTTGAGAACCGGGAGGGCAACCCCGGCGTTACTTGAGCGCATTCCCGTTTTAGCATATGGAGAAGGATCTGCGCCAGTTCCAATTGTTCAGCTTGCAAGTATCAGCGTTTCTGATGCGCGTTCCCTCGTGCTTCAGCCATGGGATAAAACAGTTCTCAAACATATTGAAAAGGCCATTATTCAAGCACATTTAGGGTTTCATACTTCCAATGAAGGCGACAAAATTAGGGTCATGCTCCCGGAGCTTACCGAAGAACAGCGGCGCGAGTATGTGAAAATTTTAAAAGCAAAGCTTGAGGATGCACGCATTAAGATGAGAGGCCTGCGCGAGAAAGTGAGAGAAGATATCCTTGCGCAAGAGAAAGGGAAGGAGATTTCGGAGGATGAAAAATTTCGGCAGTTTAAAAAATTAGAAGAGATTACGAAAGAATATAGTACTGAAATAGACGAGATTGGGCGGCATAAAGAAGAAGAGATTATGTCGGTTTAATTATGTGCGGACGTAAATATATCAGGGCATGTCACTTATTATAACAATTCTCGCATTTTTGTGTGTTCTCTTTGTGCTTGTCATTGCACATGAGCTTGGGCATTTTATCGTTGCTCGTTTGTTTGGTATTACGGTAGAAGAATTTGGTTTTGGTATTCCCCCTCGTATTATCGGATTGAAACACAAAGGCGTGGTGTGGTCGCTCAATCTTTTGCCGCTTGGGGGGTTTGTGCGCATTAAGGGCTATGAAGACGGCGTGGGAGCAGCTGAAAAGGATAGCTTTGGGCACCAGAAAATATGGAAGCGTTTGAGCGTAGTTTCAGCCGGTGTTGCGGTGAATATTGTGCTTGCATGGGTGTTAATTGTTGTTGGGTTGTCCGTCGGGTGGCCAACTGATTTAGGCAATACCTCAATTCCGAATGCGTACATCAAGGAGCGGGAATCTTTGGTGGTGTTTGTGGAGCAGGGGAGTGTTGCACAACTGGCAGGAATACAGAACGGCGATAGTGTGGTTCAAGCGAACGGAAAGTCTTTTCCTACTCTTGATGATCTTCTTGCGGAGCTTCAGAATTTTCGCATCAAAGAATTTGACATCACAATCAGGCGCAATAAAGAAACATTGTCTTTTTCTTTGGCGAGGCCTCTTTCTGCTCCTCTTCCGATGATGTATGACCCAAAAACTGAAACAAGCAAGCCTGCGGATCAGTCTGAAAAGGAGCGTTTAGGGATCGGGTTAAATGAAGTTGGTGTTGTTGCGTACCCTTTTCCTGTTTCAGTTTGGGAAGGCACAAAAAAAACAGCCTTATTTTTGGGATTGATCGTAACCGCATTTTATGATTTATTTAAAAATTTATTTTTGCACGCCTCTGTTTCGCAAAGTTTGGCAGGGCCGCTTGGCGTGGCAAGCTTAACCGGGCAGGTCATTAACCTCGGATTTCTCTATGTGATTCAGTTTGTAGCAATTTTATCTCTCAATTTAGCATTTGTGAATTTCTTGCCTTTCCCGGGGCTTGATGGAGGAAGAGCGCTTTTTTTGGTGATTAATAAAATTAAGGGGCGCGATATAGACGGGCGCATTGAGCGCTTGGTGCACACAACCGGCATTTGGATTTTGCTTTTTTCTATTTTCTTGCTTACTATACGAGATATTATTCATTTGAAGGGATTTTAATACACTGTGCGCTATGAGGCAGTCTGTATTGTTTACAAAAACATTAAAAAATATAAGCGCTGATAGCCAAAGCCGCAATCAGCAATTTCTTGTACGCGCGGGGTTTGTACAGCAAATCATGGCAGGCGTGTATGCATTTCTTCCGCTCGGCTACCGCGTGATACGCAAAATAGAAACGATTGTTCGGGAAGAGATGAACGCAGTTTTGGGGCAGGAAGTATTTTTGCCCGCACTGCATCCGAAGAGCAATTGGGTTGCGACGGGGCGATGGGAAACATTTGACGCCGTCTTCAAGCTGAAATCACGCCAGATGGATATAGAATACGCTTTAGCTCCTTCGCATGAAGAGGTAATGGTTCCGCTTGCAAAGCAGTATATACAATCTTATAAAGATTTGCCGTTTGCCGCTTATCAAATACAAACAAAGTTTCGCGATGAGTTGCGGGCAAAGTCCGGGCTTTTACGCGGCCGAGAATTTATCATGAAAGATTTATACAGCTTTCACGCCACTTCAGAGGATTTAGCCCAGTACTACGAAAAAGTAAGCAATGCATACAGCAAAATCTTTTCTCGTATGGGGCTAAAAAGCCTTCTTACAGAGGCATCAGGGGGAACATTTTCTAAAAAATCCCATGAATTTCAAGTTGCCACTTCTGCGGGCGAGGATACTATTTATTATTGCAATGCCTGTTCGCTTGGCAGAAATGAAGAGGTGGTAACCGAGGAGGATAAGCACCTCTGCCTCGTATGCGGAGAAAAAACAGAGATTTTAAACACGAGCGAGGTGGGGAACATTTTCAAGTTGAATACAAAATTTTCTGATCCCTTTGGCTTGAAGTATGAGGACAAAGAAGGAGCGAGCCAGATGGTATACATGGGGTGTTACGGCATTGGCATATCGCGGCTCATGGGTGTGATTGCCGAAGTGTTTAACGACGAACGCGGCCTCATGTGGCCCCCTGCCGTGGCGCCGTATCAGGTGCATCTCTTGAGCCTCAATCAGGAAAATGAAGAGGTTGCGAAGCGGGCTGTTTCTCTTTATGATATGCTTGTTCAACAGGGCGTGGAAGTGTTCTTTGATGATCGCGATAAGCGGGCTGGTGAAAAATTTGCAGAGAGCGACCTTCTCGGAATTCCGCTTCGCGCTGTTGTCAGCGAAAAAAGCGGAGACAAGATTGAAGTAAAGGAACGCAAGAGCATGGATGCGCGTTTACTCTCCATTGAAAATTTTCTTGCTTTGGCGTTATCATCAATGGAGTGACGGCATAAATATAACCAAGCGTTAGTGTAGGGGCGTTCCATGGAACGCCCCTACACTAATCTACGGATAATTTCAAAGTGTTATGTTGAGCAGAATACTCGGCAAGTTTTCCAAAGACATGGGGATTGATCTTGGAACTGCAAATACCTTGGTCTACGTAAAGGACAAGGGTATTGTGATTAACGAACCTTCAATTGTTGCGATTAACTTGCGCACAGATCAGATTTTAAGCGTTGGTGAAGATGCAAAAAAAATGGTCGGGAAAACCCCGCCTCATATTGTTGCGATTCGTCCGCTCAAACAGGGCGTGATTTCTGATTTTGAAGTAACGGAAAAAATGTTGAAGCATTTTATTGAAAAAGTGCATCGGGAAACATACGCTTTTTTGCCCCGCCCGCGCGTGGTAATTGGCATTCCGATGGATGTTACCGAAGTAGAGCGCAAGGCGGTGGAAGACGCAACAATGTCTGCGGGAGCTCGCGAGGTATATCTCATTGAAGAGCCGCTTGCGGCATCAATCGGGGCGCGGCTTCCCATTCATGAGGCAACCGGCTATATGGTGGTTGATATCGGCGGTGGAACAACCGATATCGCCGTCATCTCGCTTGGGGGTATTGTCACCAAGCGATCCCTTCGCGTTGCAGGGGATCAATTTAACGAAAACATCATTGCGTACGTTCGCGAAAATATGAATTTGCTGATTGGAGAACGCATGGCCGAAGAATTAAAAATACGCATCGGTTCGGTATATGAGCTTGACGAAACAATGGAGTACAAAATTCAGGGAAGAGATATGGTGACCGGTCTCCCCAAGGAGGTTATCGTGAATGACGTTCAGGTTCGAAGCGCGATGCGCCGGACCATGCGGCTTATTCTTGAAAATGTAAAAGCAACTATTGAGGAAGCGCCGCCGGAAATTGTTGCTGACATACTTAAAAAGGGGATACTTCTTACCGGTGGCGGCGCGTTAATTAGAGGGATTGACCGGATTTTGTATGAGGAAACGAAAATCCCTATTCATGTGATGGATGACCCCTTGACCGCGGTTGTGCGTGGAACCGGCATTATTTTGGAAGACATAGAAATTTTGCGCGATGTGCTTATGCCGTCCCCGCTCGAGCGGTACTAACACCATGAAAAGCTATTGGAAGTACATCATTTTCATTCTCATTCTTGTTGCACTATTTGAGACACTCAATATCGTTGGGCTTTTGCAAGTGGTAACGGGTTTTTTAGAGAAAGGATTGAACCCGCTCCAGAGCATTTTATATCAAAAAGGGGGAGATGCCAGAAGTTCAGCCAGTGCACTTGCAACATCAAAGCGGAAGCTCATGATGGAGGTTCAAGAATTGAATAAAAAAATTGAACAAATGCTTTTGGAGAAAGCCTCATGCGATATTCTTATTGTAGAGAACAGTGAACTCAAAAAGCTTCTTGAATTTAGAGAAGAAAATAAATATATTTTGAAAATAGGCAGAGTGGTGACGAGGAGTTCAAATTTAAGCGATAAGTTTGTTGTGATTGATATCGGCGCACGAGAAGCAGTGCGCCCCGGATACGCGGTTGTTGCCGGGGAGGGAAACGTCGTCGGGAAGGTGGTTCGTGTTGATGAGCAGGTATCGGTTGTGAGGTTGCTGGTAGATCGAAACAGCTCAATTGCGGTTTCTCTTGCCGCCGAGCAGGAAACACAAGGTCTTGTTCAGGGCAAAAGAGGGATTACGTTAGATATGGATTTTATCCCCAAAGATATAGTTTTACAGCCGAATATGCTTGTCAAAACCTCCGGGCTTGAAAATTATATTCCCGCCGGCCTTATTGTGGGGACTGTGTCTAACGTGGAAGAAAGCGGGAGCGCGTTATTCCAAAAAGCAATCATAAAGCCGATTTTGGATTTTGACGCTCTTGACATTGTGGGCGTGGTTATTTTTCCGGTTGATGGAAATTAGGGCCAGTTTGAGAGCAAAAAAGAGGAGTATCTTCGCGATCTGATAACATAAAACCTCCGCGAAATACGGAGGTTTTGTGATGTACC
This sequence comes from uncultured Gammaproteobacteria bacterium, assembly GCA_964531415.1. Lineage (GTDB taxonomy): Bacteria > Patescibacteriota > Patescibacteriia > UBA9629 > CAZHCQ01 > CAZHCQ01. Next base: position 1,464 of record CAZHCQ010000006.1, on the reverse strand, counting down.
TTGGCTATTCTCCCTTTCGGAAGACCAATCTCTGCCATACGGCAGGCCTTCGCCAAGGATTGATGGTGTAAGCATAGCGCGCTCTATTAGTGCGTGTCAATGTTTATAGAGGCGATTTGACAGCGTGAGGAGAGGGGGTAGAGTATAAGTATAGTGTCTGCCTTGTCCTTCGCGAGTTTCTATATCAAGTTTAAATTTTTATGTTCCTCAATTATGAAAACAAAAAAACAGAGACAGAGATACTTAATACAATTAAGGCGGATTTGAAAGTGGTGTCCGGCCGAGGATTAAAAAATAAGTTGATTCACGGTGATAATTTAGGAGTACTCAAGGCGCTTTTAGAGGACTACGAACTTGCCGGAAAGGTTGATTTAATTTATATTGATCCGCCCTTTGCGACCAATGGGCATTTTAAAATAGGAGAGGATAGGGCTAATACCATAAGCAGTAGCAATGGAGACGCGACAGCATATAGCGATACGCTCATCGGCGCAGAGTTTTTAGAATTTTTGCGCGGGAGGTTAATTCTACTCCGTGAACTCATGTCAGAACAAGGCTCTATTTATCTACACATTGATTACAAAATTGGCCACTATGTAAAACTTATAATGGACGAAGTTTTTGGCAGAGAAAATTTTCGCAACGATATCACAAGAATTAAGTGCAACCCAAAAAACTTTCAAAGAAAAGCGTACGGCAATGTCAAGGATTTAATTCTTTTTTACTCAAAAGGACAAAATCCAATTTGGAATGATCCCAAAATTCCTTTTTCCAGAGAGGACAGGATGCGTTTATTTAAAAAAACAGATGAGAACGGCAGGAAGTATACAACCATTCCGCTTCACGCGCCCGGAGAAACAACGAATGGGAAAACGGGAGGTGAGTGGCGAGGAATGAAACCGCCAAAAGGACGGCACTGGCGCAGTGCACCCGCCATTTTAGAGGAGCTGGATAAGCGCGGACTTATTTAATGGTCGTCAAACGATGTTCCGAGGAAAAAAATCTTTGAAGACGAGAAAGAAGGAAAAAAAACACAAGACATCTGGGAGTTTAAAGACCCGCAGTATCCGGATTATCCGACAGAAAAAAATATAGATTTACTAAAATTTATCATTGAAGCGTCCTCAAGGAAAGGAGATTTAGTACTGGACTGTTTTTGCGGATCAGGGACAAGCCTCATCGCGGCGCAAGAATTAAACCGAAACTGGATTGGTGTAGATAAGTCGGAACACGCCATAAAAGCGGCTAAGAAAAAGTTGACAGATTTACCAGATAGTCTTTTTTCACGAGTTGGCTATGAGTTTATAATAGAACAAGACGAAGTAGGCAAGATGCCAGAACCAGCTACTGCTTGGGCACAAGAGGTTAAACAGTCTGGCGGATTTAAGATAGCAGAAACACCTTATGTCACTCAGCGATAAAGACAGAAAAATTCTTTGGAGTAAAGCGAGCAATCATTGCTCT
>CAZHCQ010000005.1:0-5343 GCA_964531415.1 uncultured Gammaproteobacteria bacterium | reverse complement strand
GGATGTAAACCAAAAGCCGCAGTCTTTATCAGGCGGAAATGGAAGCACACTGACCGTTGCTGAAGGAGGCATGATACGAATTGCGCTGGACGCGGCAGATGCGGATGTTTTTGACTCAACGCACTCTGCAAAAATAGACGCGAGTACGATAAAATTTTTGTGGGATAAAAGCACGCTTGCCTATAATGAGTTGAGTATCAGCAAACCTCTTGGTTCCTCATCGGCGCTTTCTTCAGGATGGACTGGATTTTTTAATAACGGCACGCCGCTTCCGGCAAAAGGGTCGCATAGCGGGGTGTACAGCATCGGAAATATCGGCATAGGAACAACAGACGCAAACGGGCCTTTAGGTTACTTCGAGTGGCAAACCGACGGCGATGACGAAGGAACATACGATATAGCATTTAAGGTTACGGATCTTCCAAAAGCTCCTTCAACAGCGCTTGAAAGCGATAATCCAAACACGGTGCGCGTTACGATAACGCACACGAATCAGCCCCCGGAGTTTGGCCCGCTTTTTCAGCACCCAACCCCAATGCCCACAGAGCAGGGAGCGTATGCAATTGATATGGAAGTGTACGATCATTTTGACGGGTATGAAGGCGGGGACACGTTAACGCTTTCAAGCACGATTACCGGCTGTACTGACGTTCTAGACAGCCCATCGCCGCTTTTGGTTGGCCAGTGCAGATTTCATAAATTGACTTCCAATAGAGAAACTGTTGTTTCGGGAACACTTGGGAGGCTTACTGAAAAGTGGAAATTTGAATGGAAAGGGGATCAGGACAGCGTTGCGCATTCTGACGCGTCTATTAAATGGGATCCGGCAGGGAAAAAAGTGTACGCTGAAATTACGATTGAATTCAGCTTAACGGATAATAAAATTCCGGATCCGATAACCATAAATACTAAATTTGAAGTGCAGGATATTAACCGGCCGCCAACCCCGCCCCTAAGCTCTGCGCTTTCTGCGGTGCATGATTTTGATTCTAACGATGACGGCACAGTTGACGCGCCTGATCCCGGCGCACACAACGCCTATGTTGATTCTGTATTTACCTGCTCTGCAAGCGACACTGGCGACCCTGATAACGACGCCGTAACGATGTTTTATCGTTTTTATACTGGAAGCGCGCCCGCAGACGGCGTTGATGCGCCGGATGGAAACGCGCTGACTGCGCTTTTGGAATCTCCAAATTTTTCCTGTTCAGACGCAAGCTGTTATGCGCTTATCAAAAATAAGCAAATTTATTGCGAGGCGCGCGGGAAAGATAAATTATGGGCAAAGAATATCACTCCGTTTCCCATTGGCTCCGCAGCATATAGCGGGCAGTTGGATTTATTAAGCACGCCGGTGTATTCAAACGCAATCAGTGTTGTGGATAAACCGCCCTTTGGAGGTGCAATCAGCATTGATGCAGGCACGCCAAATCCAGCTTACACCTATGCTTTGATTGGAGTAAAAGCGCAAGGCTATGGCGATATAGACCAATTTGTCACAGATCCAAATCCGAATGTGCACATCATTTTTTACTCGTTCCATGCGAGCGAAACGCCTGCTCCGCTTTCCGGGGCGCAAGCAAAAGCGGTTGTAGAAGGAAGCCTTACGGATCGTCCCTATTTTGTAACTGCATGTCCCTCAAGCCCAACAAGCGCAAACTCGTGCGCAAAGGCGTTTGATTGCAGCCATGACGACCTTGACGGCAATCCGGGAGCACTTCCGTTTTGCCAAAAGCACGATACGCTGTATGCAAGTTTTGTGGTTCAAGATGCAGAGGGGCAGTTGAGCATGAATGATACTGCTTCAGTAAGCAGGCAAATTCAAAATTCGGCGCCGTTTCCAATAAGCGTTGAGTATAACCGTAATGCTACAGGCTTTTTAGATGCGTCTTTGCCTTTAACGGTAACCGTAGATGAAGCAGATGCGGTCAGCTTTCGCGTGCGTGGAGAGGGGATGTACAACGGCATTGAGCAATACCGCGATGTTGATTATGGCGACGTGCTCACGCTTAACGTAACGCACAGCAATACTCCCATAACCGATGATTCAAAATTTAAAGGGAGCCTGATAAGTCCCCCGATTCCGGCGAAAACAAACACCGGAAACTTGTCTCTTGATTGGGCATTGATTCCAAACACAACGGTAAACCACGTTCTTGATGGCGGGTTGAATAAAGATTTTAATAATGTGATATTTCAGGTAACAGACAGCGACGGCGCGTTTCAGATAACTCCAATAAACGTGCGAATAGATGATGTAAACATGCCGCCGGCATTTACGTCTGTTCCTGCGCCTCAAAGCGCTGGTGAAGGGCAGACTGTATCTCTGGCAATTACCGCAACGGATCCGGACCCGGAAGATCTTTTGTCTTTTTACATCACTCTTAATCCTACAACGGAGATGAAAAGCGACGGCAGAGCAGAGCTTTCAGATTTTACCGGTTCAGGTAATTATTTTGTAAGTCCGTGGGTGTTCTATGCGGATGACGCAAACGAGTTGCGCGAGCTCAACGGGCTTCCGAGAAAATCCGTACAGACAACGCAGGCAATTTTTGACAGCAACGATGTATACACTGGCGGAAATACTCCGCCCCTTAGATCCGATAATACGGCTCATTTCACATGGGAAGTGCCCTATACCGCAGTAAACCATTTGCTTGATCCAAGCAAGAGCCATTTGTATACATTTCATATTACGGTGAGGGATCGGGCCATGTTTTGCGGGCCTCTTGCGGATCAGAGCGTGCTTACAAACTGCTTGTTATCGCAAAATGCGCTGGAACTTTCAGACGCGACAGACCTTGCGGTTACAATAAACGACGTGAACCAGACATTTTCTATTGTAAGCGCGAATGTTGCGGAGCCGATGAAAGAAACACAAGGTTCCTTTACCTCGGGCGATATTGAAGGATATGACCCGGACTTTGAAGACATAGTTACGTTCAAAGCAGGGCTCATAATTGAAGACGACACTCTGCCTGATCCAAATCAGACAATTACGGATGTGCTTGCGCCTTCATTTGTGGATCATCCCTCGCCGGTTCCAGATAAAGCGTTAACCGTTGCGTTGGTGCCGGGCCTTTTGCGCTTTGATGCCGGCGCGGGAAAAGTGTATCGCCCGGTTCGGCTTAACTGGCAAAATATTGATTTTGACAGTATTGCGCATAGAAGTAACGGGAGCGGATATTATCCGAAGTCTGCATCAGCCCCGGAGTATATGTTTCAAATTTTTGGCGATGACGGGGTAGACAGCGGAGACTCTATGACTTACGGGTTCACTATGGAAGATGTGAATAGAACGCCGTTTTTTGCAAGCACTGTGAGCGGACAATTTGACGTAACTCCTTTTTCAGTTCCAATAATTCATACGCGCGTTGGCGGAGGATCCGCAGAAATTTTCACGCAGAATGAGGCAACCGCTCAAACCGGCGTGGTTTCCTTTGAAGGCCATGATACTGCGACCGCGATTTTCATGTTTGAAGACGAGGCATTGAGCCTTCAGCTTGCGGCAACGGATTCCGATTTAGACGACTTGGTGTATTCTGTTGTATCAGTGCCGGGAGGAGGGCTTGTTGGTACGGATTTTTCATGGCAGCCAGTTTTAAGCACAATTTCTCATACAGGAACATCAGGCGCAAAGGCGTTTAGCCAAACAAACGGCCAAATTGAAGCGCAATTTGTATTTGCTGTTGATGATGAAGAATCTGCAAATCCGAACCCGGTGCCAAATAATGCTGTGGTCCGCTTGAGGATCCCCGTAGTTGTTCATGATAAAGATCAGAACCCGAGCGCGCCTGCAAGCATAAGCCTTATCGCAGAGCCGAATGCAAACCCTATTGATCCGAGGGATGGCACTGACCCGCTTCCAGCCCCCGGAGCGGGCGAGGCATACACTGATTATGTGTTTACGTGCTCTGCGGCCGGATCAAGCGATCCTGACGGCATAAACGATGAACTGCGGTACCAGTACCGATTTTTAGGATATAACGCCGGAGGGAGCGAAGTCTTCAATACAAATCCGAATTGGGAAAACGGCCCGAATTACGGCACGGATGCGTTACTCAATTTTGGAGATTATGCAACCAGTTTTGACGCGGGAACGATTTCAGATGGATTCAAGGGAAATAAGCTTGATTGTAAAAATTATCCCGGGTGCGATAAAAATGTGCGGGTATCATGTTCTGCGCGCGCATGGGACCAGTACAGCGGAACATTTAGAAACGATCACCGGGGCGTGAGCGCAGAAAAAGCCGTGGCAGTGGATGAGAGAATTGTAATTATCAATAAACCGCCGACCCGCCCGCAAACGATAAGCCTTGTTTCATACGAAACGCCAAACACGAATGCGTATACCAACAGCACATTAACCTGCGCGGCTAGCGGTTCAATTGACGCGGATAATTATAATCCGCTTGCTCCGGGCGTTCCTCTGCCTGTTGATGTGATTGCGTATAATTACAAGTTTACAGACAGCCAAAATCTCTTTATAGAATATTACGATGTATGGAACGCATACGGCGATACGTTTGCCTGCTCTTCTGCCAACTGCGATAAGCACGAATTTATTGAGTGCCACAGCCGCGCGTATGATGCGATAAGTTACAGCAGTGAAAGTACACAGGCGATGTATATAAAAAATTCCAAGCCGGTAATTACTATCAAGAAAGGCGCAGAAGTGCTTGCCGACGGGCAATTGATCACGCTTGCGGAAAATAATACGCTTGGAATTACCGAGTTAGTTATAGACGCGGATAATGACCCGGTTGTGCTCTCTTCGCTTTATAATGACGGAACAGGAGAAGATGTTGTAAATAACGCCGAAGATGCGGACCGGGACGTGTTTGGAGAAGGAAACCTGGCCGATGATCCTCTCTCTTTAGGAATGAGCTTTACGCCTTCAAATGGGGAGTTGAGCTGGCCGATTGCTTACACGCTTGTTGATCACGCGCGGCATACAACAGGCGAACGGCTGTTTAGCAACATTATTTTTAAAGCGGACGATGGTGATACCGGAGGAACGCTTGCCATAGGCGATGACGGCACAAACGTGCGCGTAGCAGTGAACGTAAAGGCAATTGATGTGAACCGCGCTCCGAAGTTTACGCTGTTTGACGCAACCGATATTAGTTCTTCTTCAAGCAGAACACTTGCATCTGTAAATGAAGAAAATACGATTTCCTATAGTTTAATAGCCGAGGACCAGGATCAGGAAGATCGGTTAAGCTTTTTCGTGCGTAACCAAACCCCGCTTTTAAATACAACCGGGAATGCGGATTTTGGACCTTTGGGCGGGGAGTTTAATTCGGCATGGGTGAGCTATGCTGACCCGATAGTAATCGGCTT
>CAZHCQ010000004.1:0-6343 GCA_964531415.1 uncultured Gammaproteobacteria bacterium | reverse complement strand
TATTGATATCAAAGATTTGAACTAAAAGTTTTGCAATATCAAATTGCAAACTGATTTCTATGTATTTTTGCCCGGTAACAGGTTTTGTAAAGTTTGTTTTGTATTTGTCTAAATTAGATTTCACAACAAAGCTTTGGGCATCAGTTCTGATGTAGTCGTACCATATATCAGAAGGACCAGAGGTGCTAATATTTTGTATTAGTGTTGCCGTTTTATAGGAAGGGGTAGTGGATAGGTCTTGTAGAATTTTTGCATATTCAATTTTGATTTCATCAGTTTGTTGCCCTCCCGGATTGGTGATTTTCCATTCAGGATCAAAAATCATTTTCAGTACATCTGTGCCTCCTGGGGTTGGCTTCAAGTCCCATATATTTCCTATAATAATTTTCATCCCCCACAGCGTATCTCCATTTTTTGTAATTGTATTATTGTATGTGTTTCCGTTTACTGCCATTTCTACCCACATGGGCAGATTGAATTCAGTGGCAGTGGAATGCGTGGCGTAAGCGGTTGAGGCAAAGGGAAGGAAGGCAAACAAAATTGCCATAAATATAATAAAAATACGTTTTCGTATTTTGCAATATTCTGTATTGTATGTTTTGTGCGGTTTAATCATCGTGTTTGCTCGTATTGATTTGTACCGTAGGGACACGCCATGGCGTGTCCCTACGGTAATATAATACCATAATAACCCTGCAAATTTTACGATGCTTCCGAGAGCTTAAACATGGGGAGCATAATTGAAAGCACGAGAAACGCAACTGCCCCGCCCATAATAAGCATGATAATCGGCTCAATTAAGGTCATGATGCTTGCGATGGTATTATCCAGCTCCTTTGAATAAAACGCCGTCATTTTTTCTAAAACCGTATCAACGCGCCCGGTTTCTTCTCCTATTGAGATCATCTGCGCAAGCATGTTGGGAATGATGGGGTACTTAATGAGCGTGTCTGCCATCGGGTTTCCATCTACCACTTCTTTGAGGGTTTCATCAATAACTTTTTTATACGCCCGGTTTCCAATAATATCCGAAGTAATTTGAAGCGCCTTGGGCATCGTAACCCCGCCAACCAAAAGCGTTGCCATGCTTTGAGTGAAGCGGACAATATATATTTTTTGCACCATTGCCTCGCCGAATTTTGGAAGCCGGAGAAGAATGTTATCCCAGATAATCCGCCCGCGGTTTGTTTTAATGAGCAAAGGAAAACCAACAACCGCAAGCACAATAACGCCAATCACCACATACCACCGCTCTTTCATGAAATCAGACGCAGAAATAAGCATGCGCGTGGTTATGGGGAGTTTAATATTGCTCTCTTTAAATACCTGTGTCAGCTTGGGAACCACAAACATCATCATGCCAATGCCCATAATGGTAATTGCAGAGAGAATGAAAATGGGGTAGGCGAGCGCGCCTTTAATTTTTGAGCGAAGATCGTAATCTTTTTCCTGCTGATCCGCAAGGTAGGTAAGGATTTCGTCAAATTTGCCGGAGAGCTCTCCGCTTCTGATCATATTCACATAAAAGAATCCAAATATATTGACGTGCTTTTCTACTGCGTCAGAGAGTTTGCTTCCGCCGTCAATGCTGTCTCCGATATCAACGAGAATACTGCGGAGCCGCGGATTTTTCGTTTGCTCAACAATAATGCGCATTGCTTTCAGAATCGGGACGTTTGCAGTAATCATAATTGAGAGCTGGCGCGAAAAAATGACGATATCCTTTACTTTGACTTTTCTAAACTTTGTAAGGTCAATCGTAATGCCCTGTTTTTTCTCGGACATTGAAAGCACGCTGTATCCGCTGTCCATGATCAGCTTTGCGGCGTCCTCTTGGTTCTCCGCTTCAACAAGGCCTTGAATGATTTGCCCTGAAGAGTCGTTTGCTCTATAAACGTATTGCGGCATAAAAAAAAATTACCCCATTTGCACCAAATGTGTTAAAAGCGCATGGTTTTGGCTTTCCAAAATGGCGTCATCAAGTTTTACTGTTCCTTTTTTAACAAGCATAGAGAGGAAGCGCTCAAGAGAAATAATCCCCGGATCCTCGGTGGATTCAATAAGGCGGGGTAAACGGAAAAAGTTTCCCTCGGCAATCAAGTTTTTAACCGCCGGAGTATTGGCAATAAATTCGTATGCCAGAATTCGCCCGCCTCCGATTTTAGGCACCAGGCGCTGGTTTAAAATTGCGAGCAGATTTTCCGAAAGAACTGTTCGCGCCCACGGCTGTTCTTGCGCCGGGAAATAGCCGTAAATTTTTTCTAAACAGTCCGCCGAATAATTGGTATTCATGACCGCAATCATCATTCTTCCTGAAGCTGACGCGCTTAACGCCTGCATGATCATTTTTTTCCCGTCCAAATTTGAAAGCGCGATAACGTCAACATCCTCGTCAATGAGGGCTTTGAGCGCCGCGGTTGCGCTTGGCGTGTCAACCCCAATTTCGCGCTGTTCAATAATGCTCTTCGTGTTTGGAATAATATACTCAATCGGCTGTTCCAGCGTAACAATATAGCGGCGTTCGGTGTCGTTCATATAATTGAGTATCGCCGCAAGAGACGTGGATTTTCCTGAATCAAACGGCCCGGAGATAATAATGAGTCCGTGGCGCGCTTTCAAAATTGTTTTGATGAGCGCGGGAAGGCCGAGTGAATCAATGCCAAAATTCATTTCCGGAATAAATCGAAATGAGAGCGACGGCACATCTTTCTGATAGAAAATTTTTACTTTAAAGCGGAGGCCGGAAGCAAAGGTTTGGGTGAAGGTGATGTCTTTTGTGCGGGCCAGGAGTTCCATCTGCTGGCTGTTTAAGAGCACCTCTAAAAGATCCTCCACAAAAGCTTCTGTAACAATTTCGTGTGATGTTGAGGGAAAGAGCGTCCCAGAAATACGGAGAATCGGGGGGCTTGAAACCGTGAGATGTAAATCAGACGCTTGAATTTCTTTCACCCGCGCAAGAAGCGCGATTAAATAATTTCTATACCGTTCGTCTTTTGCAGGCTCCAAACGGAACGATCTCATTTTGGAAATCATAGGGCAGAGTGGCTAGGGATGCTCATGGGAAGCAAATTTTTTTTTGAGCGCCGCTTTCACTTTGTTAATGACTTCATTGGGGAGAAAGTGAGCTTTAATAAGGTAGTCGTCAACACTATACTTGAGCGCGGTGTCAATTTGTTCTTTTTCGTCAAGGTTTGTGAGCATAATAATTGCGGGCTGTTGAATTGTTTTTTCTTCGCGAATTTTTTTGAGAATAGTAAGCCCGTCAACTTCGGGGAGAAAAATATCAAGCAAAATAAGATCCGGCTGCCATTCCAGCGCAAGGGAGAGCCCTTCTGTTCCGGTCGTTGCAAGCTTTACTTCAAATAAATCTTCTCTAGAAAGTTTATGTGCATACATGCTGGATAGAAATTTGTCGTCCTCCACGAGCAGTATTTTATATTTCATAGTTTAGATAAAAATCTTTAAATATATGTTTACGCATCTTCTTTGGTTGTGGCAAGCACTTCTTCCACCGTTGTAAGCCCCATGATAACTTTTAAAAGCCCGTCTTGTTTGAGCGTAATAAAATCTTGCGCGTCCAGCTCTTTGGCAACTTCCTCCTGCCGCATGCCGTTCACGATAATTCGTTTCATGCCCGTCGTATTTAAAAGCACCTCGCCGATTGACGTTCTTCCTTTATATCCGCTATCTCCGCATTTTGCGCACCCGTTGCCTTTATAGAACCGCGGCTGGAACACGTCTGCTCCAACGTATGGCCTCCAGAGGTGTTCTTTCATGGACGTTAAAAGCGGCATAATTTGGTCTATCACTGGTTTTGCTAATTTAATTTCGGTTTTGCAGTCCGGGCAGATGGTCCGAACCAGGCGTTGTGCAACAATAATATTGAGCGTAGAGGCAAGGAGAAACGGTTCAACATGCATATCGGTAAAGCGCGGAATTGCGCCGATTGCGTCATTCGTGTGGAGTGTTGAGAGAACGAAGTGGCCTGTCATTGCCGCGTGGATTGCAAGCTCTGCGGTTTCAAAATCCCTAATTTCTCCCACCATGATGATGTTTGGGTCTTGCCGCAGGAGGGCGCGCAGTCCGGTTGAAAATGAAAAACCGACCGGCGCGTTCATTTGGGATTGGTTTACTCCTTCAACTTGGTATTCTACAGGATCTTCCAGCGTTGCAATGTTGACATCCTCGGCGTTGAGAGAGGTGAGTACGGAAAAGAGCGTCATTGATTTTCCTGATCCGGTAGGCCCGGTCATCAAAAACATGCCGTTTGGCCGGAGCGTTTCTTTATGAATGGCGTCAAGATTTCTGCCTAAATATCCTAATTTTTCAATCGGGGGCGCTCCTTTTGCCGTATCCAGAATTCTTAAAACAACTTTTTCATGCCCATGGAGCGGCATTACGTTCATGCGAAAGTCCACATCTTTGCCGTCTGTATGAATTCGTATGCGCCCGTCCTGCGGAACGCGCGTTTCGTCAATTTTCAAGTTTGCCATAATTTTCAGGCGCGAAACAAGGGAATCATGAATGTAGAGCGGCAGGACAATTGAGGTAACCAGTTTTCCGTCAAGGCGATATCTCACTCTGCTTTCTTTGAGGAGCGGTTCAATATGAATGTCTGATGCTTTGCCGTCTACTCCGTGGCGCAAAATAGAGGAGGCAATTTTTGAAACAGGCGCGTTTTTAAGGATTGTTCCGGATTGAATTACGTCGTCCTCTTTGGAGGAGATGTTGTATTTTTCTTCCGCAAATTCAAGCGCTTGGCCGATTTCTTCCGAAAGCGCGCCATACGATTTCAGCGTTTCGCGGATAGACGTTTCTGAAGCGAGAAAAAATTTGATGCCGAGCCCTTTGCTTCGCGCAAGAAATGTTGTTGCTTCCCGCGCTTTGACATCCCCCACATCGCGGATCGCGATGGAGATCACGTCTCCTTGTTTGTCAAAGCACACGACAAGATAATTTTCGGCAAGCTGCTGGGGGATGATATCTAAAACGTCTTTTGATATTTTCCTGCCGATGAGATCAATGTATTCCCATCCGACCGTCGCCGCCTGTGCTTCATAGAGTGCTTTTTCTGTAACATAGCCAAGCGAGATGAGCACATCCTCAAGCTTGCGCTTTGCGTATTGCGCTTTTTGCGCCGCTTCCTGGTATTGATCATGCGTAATGATTTGCTGATCAAGCAATGTTTTTATAACATTTATATTCATGTGTTTTCTTTTTGTTCGTACTGTTGAATTTTATATATCAATGTCGCGGAGCGCAAGCCCTATGGCAACCGCAAAACGCGGGCCTATTTCTTCAATGACGGGCTGAAGATCAGGTGAGTAGCTTACTTTGTGCCACGGATCGCCGACGTGGACGTCAATTTTGAGGGTGTTTTGAAAATAATGCGGAAGCCCTGCCAAATACGATGATCCGCCGCTTAAGATAATGCGTGCAATTTTTTTTCCGCGGTTTTTATACAGATCAATGGTGTAATTGATTTCATTGACGACAGAACTAAACGTGCCTGCGATCACGCGAGAGATTCCTTCTGCATAATACTGTTCCATAATGCCGATGTCTTGTTTAAGCTGTTCCGCTCGTTTAAAATCTACCTTCAGGCTTCTCTCAATTGCCTGCGTCACGCTTTTGCCTCCAACATCAATGCTTCTGGTGATAACCGGAATGCCCTGTTCAATAATCATGATGTCGGAAGCGAGCGAGCCGATGTCAAGTATCATAACGGATTCTGAATAATCGCTCAAAAGTGACCTTGCAAGCGCAAAGGACTCGGTTTCCAGGCTTGAGAGGTTTACGGTTGCAAGCTTGAAGATATTGATATATTTTTGTACGAGGTTGCGCGGGGCCGCGGTAATGAGCACTTCAACGGTTTTCACAAGCTCTTCGCCGCGGGTAATTTTTCTCTGTCCTGCTTTTCTTTTCTTTTCGTCGTTTTTTATGATGTTGAGATCCGCTTCGTTCAAGATTTTCCAATCAAGAATAACCTCGTCAAGGTTCATCGGCACAATTTTTTTTGCCTCCCACCGGATCGTGTCTTGCAGGCTTTTTCGTGTGGTGACTGGAACATTGATAACAGAAGAAAATACATAAAAATTTGGAAGCGCGGTTACTGCTCTGCGCGTTCCAATTTTTGATTGCGCCAGGATTTTTTCTATGAGCCCGCTCGCTTTCATTTGCGCCTGCGGAGAGTTGTCGGCAAGCAAGTTTGAAAGCTGATCTGCAAATCCGTAGGAAACCAGTTTCGGTTTTGATTTGTGTTTTGCAAGCTCTACTATTTTTATGCTCGTACTGCCGATATCAATGCCGAGAAAATTTTTATTTGAGGAGAAGAGTCCCATAA
>CAZHCQ010000003.1:0-5518 GCA_964531415.1 uncultured Gammaproteobacteria bacterium | reverse complement strand
CAACCATACGCCGATCCCGTTCAACTTTGGCAATAATTGACGCCGCCGCAATAGAGGCAACAAGCGCATCGCCTTTGATAAAAATTTTCATGGGCACGCGAGATTTTATGCGAAATGCGTCAATCAAAAGATAATCAGGCGGTTTTGAAAGCGCGGCAACCGCCCGCTCCATCGCAAGGCGGTTCGCGCGGGAAAGCCCGAGCGAAAAAATTTCTTCAGGAGATACGCTCCCGATGCCAAAATCAAGCGCGCGCGTTTTAATCACCACGTTAATTTCTTCGCGCTTTTTGGGCGAGAGTTTTTTTGAATCATTCACTCCCCATCCGCGCAGTCCAAAATCATGCGGCAGAACCACGCATCCTGCAACAAGCGGCCCTGCCCATGCGCCTCGCCCGGCTTCGTCAATTCCGCCAATGCGAGTATGCCCTTCTTGAAGAAGCTCGGTTTCGCATGTAAATGTAGGGTATTTCATACTGGTAGTGTAAAGAGAATTTGAGAGCGTGTAAATCAAAAAACCCCAGCGTGTATAAACATGCCAGGGTTTCCACTCCTTTTACGTGATTAAGTATAGCGCAGAGAACATTTTTTTGCCATTCTCAAAATTACTCTTCCATCTTCGCGGTAATTCTCTCTACCGCGCGAACAAACGCGGCTGTTCTCATGGAAATATGTTTTTCATTCTTAAGTTCCCATACGCTGTCAAACGCGGTATTCATCAGTGGCTGAAGTTTTGCAAGCACCTGCGCTTCACTCCATTTTTCATTGTTCATATTCTGTAGCCATTCAAAATAAGACACTGCCACGCCGCCAGCGTTTGCGAGTACATCAGGCGCTACAATAATGCCGTTTTTTTCTAAAATCACATCTGCTTCAGGGGTTGTCGGCCCATTGGCAAGCTCAATAATAATTTTTGTCTTGATTGCCCCTGCATTTTGTTCGGTAATGGTATTTTCAAGAGCCGCCGGCACTAAAACATCGCATTCCATTTTGAGGAGATCCTCATTGGTAATAGAGAGTGCGCCTTCATAGTTCTTTAAGCCCCCGGTTTTTTGCTTATGGGCAATCACTTTTTCAATATCAAACCCGCCTTCCTTAAGATACACGCCGCCCTTTGAATCAGAAAGCCCGATTATTTTGTATCCGGCTTTGTGGCAGAGGAGAGCCATGTGTTGCCCCGCATTGCCAAACCCCTGTATCGCAACGGTTGCCTCGCTCGGTTTTAAAGAGAGCTTTTGTGCAATTCGTTCAAGAATGTAAAAACCTCCCTGCCCTGTTGCGGCTCCGCGGCCTTCGCTTCCTCCGGCCGGAATGGTTTTTCCAGTAAATGTTGCAGGCTGATGCGTGCCCGTTAGCTTTGCAAATTCATCGGTCATCCAGTCCATAATTTGCGGAGTGGTGTTTACATCAGGCGCGGGAATATCCTTTGTGGGGCCGATCACCTCAAACATGCCGCGCACAAAACCGCGCGAAAGCCGTTCCAGTTCTTGCGCAGAGAGTTCTTTCGGGTTTACCGTAACGCCTCCTTTGCCGCCGCCGAGCGGAATATCAATAACCGCGCATTTTATTGCCATCCAGAATGAAAGCGCTTTGACCTCGTTTAAATCTGTGTCCTGGTGAAACCGAATTCCTCCTTTATACGGCCCGCGCGCATTGTTATATTGCACGCGATACCCTTCAAACACTTTTGTACTCCCATTATCCATTTTTATCGGAATTGCAATGTGTACAATTCTGTTTGGAAACCTCATGCGGGCAAGCGTGTCCTGCCGCACCGTCATATAACGTGCAGCCTTTTCAAGCTGTTTCATCGCGTTCTCAAAAGGGCTTTGCATAGGAGATGCGTATTAATTATAAATAAATTTTTAAAAAAATATCTTGGGTTATTTTCCGGATCGTATGTACTGCACGGCACGCAAAGCCGCCTTCACGCCCTCGCCGGCAGATACAACGAGCTGTTTTGTGGGAAGTTTTGTGATATCGCCAGCCGCAAACAGCCCCGGAATTTTTGTTTCCCCGCTTACTCCAACAAGAATTTCTCCGGTTTTTGTGCGCTCAACAAAGTCCCCAAGCCACTCACTTTTTGCGGCCCATCCGATCGCCACAAAAATTCCGTCTGCCTCAACTTTTTTAATTTCATCTGTTTTTTTGTTTTTAATGACTGCTCCAGTAACCTTTGCCTCGCCTAAAATTTCAATCACTGACGAGTTGTACAACACCTCAATTTTTGGATTTTGCACTACCTTACGCATCACCTCTGCCTCTCCAAAATACGCAGCGCCTCGGACCACGCTATACACCTTTTTGCCGATTCTGCCAAGAACCTCTGCGCCTTCAAGCGCTGAATTGCCGCCGCCGATCACCACGGTTGTTTTATCTCTATAGAGAGGAGCATCGCAGGTGGCGCAGTATGCCACGCCTCTCCCGTAAAATGTGTCCTCCCCGGGGATGCCTAATTTTTTATGTTCAAGCCCGCTTGTTACAATAACGGTTTTTGCGCTAAAAATGTTTTCGCTTTCGGTGTGTACTTCAAAACCGCCTTCAATGTGAACAAGTTTTGTTGCAGGGTCAAGCACTATTTCGGCCCCGCATTTTTCCGCATGTTTTTTAAAGTTTTCCATCAATTCGTATCCGCCGATGCTCTCAATTCCCGGATAATTTTCAATCACTTCAGTAAGGGCGGCCTGCCCCCCGATATCTTTTGTTAAAATTAATGTTTTTAAGTCATAGCGCGTGGTATAAATTGCGGCGGCCATGCCTGTTCCGCCCGCGCCAATAATGAGAACATCATACATAAAAGTGTGTGTAATTCGTGTGTTATGCGGCGAGTAATTCATCTATTTTCCCTCTGATTTTTTCTTTGCGCTGAACGCCAGCCATGGTATGCACAATATCTCCGTCGCGGCTAAAAAACAGCATCGTGGGGATAGACATAACCCCATATTTTGAGGCAAGTTGATTATTGTCGTCTACATTCACCTTTGCAATCACAACGTCTTTGTCTTTATATTCTTCCGCAAGCTCGTCAATAATTGGGGAGAGCATTTTGCACGGCCCGCACCATGATGCAAAAAATTCTATAAACGCGGGCTTGTTGCTTTTGAGCACGAGTGCGTCAAAATCTTGTTCGGTGATGATTTGTGCCATAGATTTGAGTGTAAAGGAGTGAATTACATTCGCCGCATAATTAAAAACATATTAAAGTATTCATATTGTATCGTCAAATTTTGTTTTTGTCTATTCTAACGTATGTTATTTTTTTGCATGCAAGGCGTGTACTACCAGCGCGCCTAAAAGAAGTGCGGCGGCGCTCAATGAAAACAGCCCGCGGTTGCGAGCTGTTCATGCGTAAAAAAATGTGCTCTTTTTAGGATTGCTGTTCAGGTTGTGCAGGTTCTTTTGTTTCTTTTTTCCCTCCGCAACATTCCTTTTCTCCGCCGCAACATGCTTTGCACTCTTTTTTATGTGTGGCAACCGCGTACACTGCAGAAAGACCAACGAGCACGTAAATAACACGCGATATCGTTGCGCCTTGCCCGCCAAAGAGGTTGCCAATATCCCATTTTGCGATTCCTACAAGGAGCCAATTGATTCCTCCAATGATGAGGAGGAGGAATGTAATAATATGTGCTGTTTTCATAAGATATAAATTTTAATGAATAGTAATTGGTTCGACCTTTTCATCTTACTTTAGTAGTATACTAAACTTTTTCAAAATTGCCTATATTGCGATTTTAAGACTTGCCCATTCCAAGGAGATAGACCTCTTTTTTTGACCGCGCCGAGGCTTTTGGCTTGATAGTCCGTACGGTTTGAAACTCTTCTTTGAGCATGCCATGAAACTCATGAAAATCACTCCCTACAAACATTTTCATCAAGAGCCAGCCGCCCGCACACAGCGATTGCCGTGCAATTTCAAGAACGCGCTCGCACAGTTCCATTGACCGTGCGTGATCTACTTCTTTCACGCCGCTTGTGGACGGCGCGGCATCGCTGGTGATAACGTCAAAAACAAAATTTTTTGCACGCACAAATTCGCTGAATTCAGGCGACAAAATATTATACACATAGGTTTGTACATTCTGCTCGCGCAGGCTCATTTTCTGTATATCTACGCCAATTGCGATACCGCTTGGCCCGATGCGTTTGGAAATATACTGGAGAAAACTTCCGGGAAAACTCCCCATATCAAGCACCGCGTCCCCTTCCTGAAATAGATGATATTTTTGATCAATTTCTTGCAACTTGAAGACGGACCGCGCTTTATACCCTTCGTGCTTGGCTTTTTTGAAATAACTGTCGTGTACGCTGTAAGTACGTGCCATATAGTCTACTATGAATATTTTTCGCGGGTTGGTCAATAAGCCATGCCATTTATCATGCTTCCATCGCCCGCGCAACTCGCATTTCATAGTCAAAAAATTCTTTTGTTCGTTTGAGCAGAGCGGAACGGGGACGGGCAAAGGGGATGGTGAATTTTTGTTTGATCTGCATTGGACCGGGAGTTGCAACGAGCACGGTATCTGCAAGAAATATCGCCTCGCGCGTATCGTGGGTAACAAAGAGAACGGTTTTTTTCTCTTTCTCCCACAACTGCGTAAGAAATTCCTGAAGACGGGAGCGCGTTTGATCGTCTAAGGAGCCAAATGGCTCGTCCATAAGTAGTAGCGCCGGGTTATTGGCAAGTGAGCGCGCCACGGCAACGCGCTGTTGCATACCACCGGAAAGGTTTCGCGGATAAAACGAGGCAAATCGTTCCAGCCCGGTTATGTGTAAATAGTGTTGAACAATCGCTTCTTTCTTTTGTTTATTCGTTTTTATAAAATTCAGCCCAAAGGCGATATTTTCCCGCACAGTAAGCCATGGGAAAAGAGAAAAATTTTGAAATACAACGCCCCGCTCTTTGGATGGAGCAGAAATTACTGAATTATCCAAGAGAATTTCTCCGCTTGTGGGCAGGTCAAGCCCGGCAATCATTTTTAAAAGCGTTGTTTTTCCGCACCCGCTTGGGCCAACAAGCGCGATAAATTCCCCATCGGAAATAGTGAGCGACAGGTCTCGCATCACTTCCACTTGGTGTGAGTTGACGGTATATGTTTTTGTGATGTGTTTAAGTTCTAGCATGGGTTTTTTCGCTCCATGGAAACAGGAGCTTGTAGGTTATTTCAAAACCGTAATCCGTGATAAGACCCAGACAGCCGACAATAATGATGGCGGCAAAGATGTTTGCGGTGCGCAAAAATCTCTGGGATTCAATCATTAAATGTCCCAAACCAGAGGACGCGCCGACAATTTCCGCGATAATCACAAATGTCCACCCCGCTCCAACCATCAATCGGCACGCGTCCCAAATCCATGGAAGCGCGTTTGGAATAATTACTTTCAAAATTATATTCATTTTGTTTGCGCCTAATACGTAAGCGGCTTCTATAAATTCTTGCCGGGTGTTGATTGCCGCATCAGCAATAAGGAGCGCAAGATAGGGCGCAATGCCTATAACAAGTATTGCAACTTTTTGAGA
>CAZHCQ010000002.1:0-7620 GCA_964531415.1 uncultured Gammaproteobacteria bacterium | reverse complement strand
ATCCCCCATTGACCACGCTTCCCATCCAAGTAAGCTAAATTCTTCAGTGTATTTTCTCCAGCCAGTTGTTTTGCTTTTATCGCCGATCAGCCCGGGCGGGCAAATTATTGCGCCGCGGCAATTTAAATCGCACGCCAGCATGCTTGCGATTATGGATTTTCCAAGCCCCACCACATCCGCAATAACAACGCCGTTATATGCTTCAACAATCGCCTTTGCCTGTTCCACCGCTTCTATCTGATATGTGTATGGGGTATAACCCGCCTTTTCCATTTTTTCAAGCGCGCTTTGGCTTATATCTTTTTTAGTCGACATTTCAAGGTATGTCTTTAAAACAAGCGCAAACGCCTCAAATGGAGTAAGTTGCTTGAGATGCGTTTCATTTTCTATCACAAGGATCAACTTTTCTTTAAGTGCGTGTTTCTCTGTGATAGGGATAGCGCGGCGCCATAATTCATCAAAATAATCATTTGCGTCTTCAACGCCGTAATCACTTATTTCCACATTGAATTCATCTTGAGTAGAAAGTCCTGATTTAGTTAAATTACTGCTTCCTGTGATAAAAAGCGCGTTCCTGCCAACTTGGTCTTCTTCCAGTTTAAAAATATAAAGTTTTGCGTGGTTTGGCTTTTCTGTTTTTCGTATGATAAGACGATCTTTAAGCAGAAGTTTTAGAAAAAATCGCGCCTGCTCGTAAAATTCTTTTGTATCAGAATCATCTGTATTGAAGGATTTTTTTATGGATTCAAAAAACGAGAAAACTTCTTCCTCATTTTGATATGCTCCTTCCCTGTATTCAGAAAGCCCCCATACCGCTTTGTCCACATTAAGCCCAACAAGCACTTTTATATTAATGTCTGGTTTGGTTTTTATACTTTCGTATAATTCGCGAATGCCTGAAAAATAAAAAAAACCGACTAGAAATTTTAATTCTTTGCTTTTGGCGATAAGAGCTTGCAGGCGTTTTTTGAGCGTGCGCTCGTTGCTGTTGCTGATAAAGGTGTTCATATTATTGTGAAGACGTAATCATTTTCACCAGCTGTTCTTGAATATATTTTGTCATTTCGCTCTCTAGAGTACCGATGTAGCCAAAAATACGGTTTGCATCAATTGCGCGGAGGCTGGTCTAAAAGCACCGCGGATTTCATAAGTATTACAAAATATAGCAAATAGCTTATTACGCGTCAAAGCCAGTATTTCTTGTATTATGCGCGTCTGATTGCGCGCTCCTTGACCAATCAAAAATTTTTGCTAAAATGAGCATACTGAATTTTGTTTTGTACGCGGCGTACCGCATTCTATGATTAAAGTAGAAAATCTGCATAAAAATTACGATGAATTTAAGGCGCTTGACGGCGTGTCGTTTGAGATAGAGAAAGGGGAGATTGTTGGGCTTTTAGGCCCAAACGGAGCGGGAAAAACAACAACCATGAAAATTCTCACCAGCTACATGCCCCCTTCGCAGGGCAAAGCAGAAGTAGCAGGTTTTGACTGTTTAGAAAATCCGCTTGAGGTGAGAAAGCGCATTGGCTATCTTTCTGAAAATAATCCGCTGTATCCGGAGATGAGTGTGCTTGAATATTTGGAGTTTACGGCGCGGATGCATGATATCCCAAAAAACAAGGTGATGGACCGCATTATTACGGTGGTGAAAGACTGCGGGCTGAAGGAGAAACTGCAGCAGGACATCGCAGAGCTTTCAAAAGGCTATCGCCAGAGAGTAGGGCTTGCGGCGGTGCTCATTCACAATCCGGATGTGTTGATTTTAGACGAGCCGACCGCCGGGCTTGATCCAAACCAAATCGCCGAGATTCGTGATTTAATTAAACGTATCGGCAAGGAAAAAACGGTGATGCTTTCGTCCCATATTCTGACCGAAGTGCAGGCAACGTGCGATCGCGTGTTCATTATTAATAAAGGGAAAATTGTTGCGCAGGGAACCCCGGAAGAACTTTCAAGCCAGGCGCAGGGTGTTACGGTCATTTTAGTAAAAGTTCGCGGGGAAAGGGGGGTTGCAGAGAAAATTCGCATGGTTTCGGGCGTGAAAAATATCATAGAAATGCCGTCAAGTGAAGAAGGCGCGTTGTTTTATAGCGTTGATACAGATCCGAGCACTGACGTACGGGTTGGGATCAATCATGCAGTTTTAGATGCGGGTTATGAAACATTGGAATTGACCAAAAAGGACGTGAGCCTTGAGGATGTGTTTGCAAAACTCACAAAAGCCTAAGCTTAGTATATGAACCACGTTATTACTATTTTACGGAGAGAGATCAAATCGTATTTTAATACGCCGATGGCATACATTTTTATTATTGTATTTTTGGGATTCAATGCATGGCTGTTTGTGCATTTTTTCTTTTTGAATAATATCGCGTCTATGCGCGCGTTCTTTTCGCTTTTGCCGTGGGTGTTTTTGTTTTTCATGCCCGCAATTACCATGAAAATGTGGTCAGAGGAAAAGCGGAGCGGCACCATTGAAACATTGATGACTCTGCCGGTGAAAGACACTGAAGTGGTGCTGGGAAAATTTTTAGCAAGTTTTCTTTTTGTGGCTTTTTCACTGCTCCTTACTTTCCCCATTCCTCTCATGATCGGCCTTTTGGGCGTTCCAGACTGGGGAATTGTCATCGGCGGGTATATTGGCGCTCTGTTTCTTGCGGCAGTGTATATTGCGATTGGCTTATGGGTGTCCAGCTTTACGAAAAATCAGATTGTTTCATTTATTATTGCGGTGCTGATTACTTTCGTTCTTTTTATTGTGGGGGAAGATTTGGTGCTTGTAACGGCGCCCGCGGGGCTGGTTCCATTTTTTCGCTATATCTCGCTTGGAAGCCATTTTCAGAGCATCGCGCGCGGGGTGATTGACACGCGTGATGTAGTGTACTATATAGGTGTGATATTTCTTTTTTTGTATTTTAATATAAAGAATATTGAGTCAAGTAAGTGGAGATAATCTTTGAAGCGCATATGATTTCAGATCGTTTTAAAAATTTTGGCGGGAGGGCAACGAATATGGTGTTTGTGGTGCTTGTTGTGCTTTTGGTTGCCTTTATTTCCTCCCGCAGATTCATGCGGTTTGATCTTACCGAAGATTCCAGATACACCATTTCAAATACCACGAAAGATACGCTCGGCAGTTTAGACGACGTAGTAACCGTGAAGGTGTTTTTTTCAAAAAAGCTTCCGGCAGATCTTCAAGAGCTTGCGCAAATTGTTCGGGATACCCTTGATGAGTATAAATCATTCAGCCCGTCCGGCTATTTTGATGTTCGCTATATTGATCCGGCTGAAAGCGATCAGGCCAGAAGCGAAGCAACTGCTTTAGGAATTCCGGAGGTGCGCATGCAGTTTGTAAAACAGGATAAAGCTGAAGTGCAGAACGGGTTTTTAGGCATTGGCATTTATTACGAAGACAAAAAAGAAGCGCTTCCTTTTGTGGCGCAAACAGCAAATTTTGAATACGATTTAACCGCCACAATCAAGAAAGTAACCACAAGCAATATCAAGACAGTTGGGTTTTTAACCGGGCACAACGAGCGTTCTATTTTAGAGGATCCCTTTGGAGATAGAACAAAAAATGGAGAGTATACAGAACTCAAGCGCGTTCTTGAAAAAACATACGCGGTGAAATCCGTAGATGTTTCCACGGGTGAGGATATCACCGGCGTGGATACACTCGTGGTTGCCGGGCCAAAATTGCCCTTAAGCGCGCGCGATCTTTATGAGATTGACCAGTTTGTCATGCGCGGCGGTTCGGTAGTGTGGCTTGTTGAAGGTGTTGATGTCTCAACAACACTGCAAGCCGTTATCGCGAATAACAACATTGGCCCGCTTCTGAAGCACTATGGGTTCGGCCTTGAACCGGTGTTGGTGAAAGACGCAATTCATGAAACCGCCACGTTTTCGCAAGGATACAGCAGTTTGATTGTACCCTATCCGCTGTGGCCAAAGCTGGTGAAGCAGAATTTTTTAGCAAGCAATCCGGTTGTGTCCAGTATAGACTCGCTCGTTTTGCCGTGGAGCAGCCCCATAACGCTTGTAGACAAAGAAGGATCGGCGCTTGCACAAACAACGGATCAGGCGTTTAGCATTGCAAGCCCTTTTAGCCTTGATCCGATGGATAGAACCGTTTCGGGAAAGCAAGAGCAATTTGTCATGGTTGCCTTCAAGAACGCGGCCTTGACGAGTTTTTATGTGGGGAAAGAGGTTCCTCCAGTTTCTGATAGAGAAGATAAAGCGGCGGACAAGGAGAGCACGCAGAGTACGCCCCAAAGTACCGCAGATCTTTCAAAAAAAGTAACAAAGCCAGCGACCGATGATAAAATTCGCATGCTGGCTGTGGGCAATTCGCTCTTTGCAACGAACAGCATGGCAAGGCAATTTCCGGAGAATTTGAATTTTATTCAGAACGCCATTGATTATATCACTCTTGATTCCTCGCTTATTGAAATACGCGCGAAAACCTTTTCCCAGCGCCCGCTTCGCGAAGTTTCAGATCGCGCGAAAACGACGGTTAAGTTTTTGGTCATTTTTGGCATACCGATTATTGTTGCGCTCGGCGGATTTGCGAAATCGTGGATGCGCAAGAAGGCAAAAAATAGGTTGCTTGCTTTATAAAGAGTATGAAACAGAAACATTCTACAGTTATTTTAATCGGCCTTGCGGTGGTGCTTCTGCTCTTTATTGCAATTGCAGAGCGGCCGAATAAGCGCGAAGAAAACCAGAAAGCACAGACGAGCGCGTTGATATTGAGCGGGTTTAAAGCAAAAGACGCTCGTAAAATAGAGATAACATTCAAAGGCGAAATAATTGCGCTTGAGCGCACCTCTAAAAACGCGGAGTGGAAAGAAACGGGAGAAAAAATCTACCCGGCAGACAGTACATTTATTAATGATACTGTCCTGCCTTTTTTCACAGAGGCGGCGAAAGAACAAGTTATTTCGCGGAATGCAAAAAAATACAGCTTGTTCGGCGTTGACCCTGAAAGCGCGCGGCGCGTTGTTGTTTCAGGAGAGGGAGGGCAGAAGCTTGCTGAATTTTTTATTGGCAAGGCTGGGACTGTACCGGGGAGCTATTTTTTGCGTAACGCAGAGGTTGAGGAAGTGCTCTCTCTAAAGAAGGATCTTGCCTTTTTGTTTGGAAAGACGAGTGAGCAATGGAGAGATGCGCAGATATTCCGTTTTGATGCGGCGAGCGCGCAAAAGGTGAGCATTGAGTCTGCAAAAAATCAGCTTGTTTTAGACAAAGAAAAAGACGTATGGAAAGCAGACGTGCCGAAAAAAGCAGAAATTGATTCGCCAAAAGCCGAAGAGCTTGTGAAAAATTTTTCACAGATGAGATCGCAAGAGTATGTTGACGCCCCTGATTTAAAGGAGCTTGAGCTGACGCCCGACTCAATGCAAGCCACCATTTCTGTTTTGACAAAAGACGGCACAACCTATTCCTTGCTTGTCGGAAAATACGATAAAGACGCGCAGGTGTATTACGCGAAAAGCGCAGGGAGCGAGTATGTGTATAAAATTTCTGAAAGCGCGCTTGCCTCGGTGAATAAAACAGCAGATGAATTAAAGCCCGAAAAGCCTGCTGAAGAGGAGGGTCCCGCAAAGAAGGGGAGTGAGGAAGAAACGCCCTCAAGTTGACATTCATCAGCAATTTTATATACTTGAGAAAGAGTGGAGTTTTTCTTGAAAAACTTTATTATTTATTAACCGCCTCGGTTGAACTGTTGATCTGTATCAGGAAATGAAGAGATGAATCGTCTTATGGGCGAGAGAGGTATCTTCTATGCTTGTATGCAGGAGCATTCAATCTGTAAGGCAAGACCAAGAGAATGGAAGCTACAAAAGATCAGGAATTTCTAGAGTACGTTGTAAAGTCGCTGGTGAATAACCCAAGCGCGGTGAGATCGGAGCGCAAAGTTGATGAGATGGGCGTGCTTCTCACCTTGACAGTTGACCCGCAAGACATGGGGCAAATTATCGGCAGGCGAGGGCAAACAGCCCGCGCGGTGCGAACCCTTTTGCGGGTTGTGGGCGCGAAGAATAATGCGCGCGTAAATTTGAGAATTAACGAGCCAGAGGAGCGTGCGGGCGGCATGGGGAGTGTTGCTTCGTCTCCATCTTCAGCGTTAAACGATGACGACGATACTGATGATGACGACCTGACGGACCCAACGAGCGCCGCAGACGACT
This sequence comes from uncultured Gammaproteobacteria bacterium, assembly GCA_964531415.1. Lineage (GTDB taxonomy): Bacteria > Patescibacteriota > Patescibacteriia > UBA9629 > CAZHCQ01 > CAZHCQ01. The sequence goes on along the minus strand of CAZHCQ010000002.1, from coordinate 1,426 downwards.
TGCATTTATAGTTTGTATTGACCTCGTACGCAGAGGTGTCCGCCGCGGCAGACACCTCTGTTTTATTATCAGGCATGAATACCTTCACTATTTTGACGATTTTCCCGCATATTTTTGATTCGTATATCAATGAGTCAATGCTCAAGCGCGCGCAGGCGAAGCGGAAAATTAAAATTCGCGTTTTGAATATCCGCGATTACGCAAAAGGCAAGCATCAGCACGTAGACGATAAGCCGTATGGCGGAGGAGCCGGCATGCTCATGAAAGTTGAGCCGATTTTTTCGTGCCTTAAAGAAAACAGATTTATTGCGTATGATGTGAAAGCAAAAAAGTATAAAACAAGGAATAAAAAAACAAAAATTATTGTGCTTGATGCGCGCGGGGAGCGTTTTACTCAACTCCGCGCAAACAAGTTAAGGGCGTTTAGCGAACTGGTATTTATTTGTGGGCATTACGAAGGAATTGATTCCCGCGTTGACAAGTTTGTAGACATGAAAATTTCGCTCGGGGATTTTATTGTAACCGGGGGAGAGTTGCCCGCGCTTTGCGTGATAGACAGCATTACGCGGCTTATTCCCGGCGTTTTGGGCAAAGACGAGTCCTTGTGCGAGGAGTCTTTCATGGAAGAAGGATACGCAGAATACCCGCAATACACGCGCCCGGAAGTATTTGAACCTAAAAAAGGCGTATGTTTTCGCGTACCGGAAGTGCTCATCTCCGGGCATCATCGGAAGATTTTGGAGTGGCAGGAAAAGCAGGGGAGGGAGTAGAATTGAGGTTTTTTGCGAGATTCCTTGAGTTCTTCAATATATATCATCCAAGTATTTATGAACAATGATTTAGTCGAGAAAATCGCCAGAATTGTTGAGAAAAACGCAATCTCTGAAAATGATATAATCGCTCTGGTGGTTCACATACGAAAAATTTTAGCAACAATGATAGAAAAGGATAGGAATAATTATTTAATCCTCAATTTTTATGTTTTATCCAATGTCTAAAACCAATTACACGAAGTCATTTTGCCAATTCAAATAGCTCTAAACCTTTAACCTTTACAAAATGTTTTTGATTGAGAGTATATAATGCCGCGCCGTTTATAAGCGCTGTGGCGGCGATTGCGGCATCCGCAAACTCAATAGGGCTTTTGAGATCGCGCGCAATTTCTCCAGCTTGTTGCGCTATGTCATATGTGTAGGGAATAATAGCAAGCGGCGAAATCGTACCAAAAAGATGGTGTTCTTTTTCTTTTAAACGAGTACTCTGCCCCTCATATAATTCTTGAACGCTAATAACAGAAATGGCAAGCTCTTGCTGTGGTATTTTTCAGCAAGCAGGATAAGAGCGGTGGCTCTGGCTCCTCGTTGCCGCAGATGGTCAATAATTACGCTTGTATCAATAATTACCATACTTGTTTTCTTTTTTGCGA
>CAZHCQ010000001.1:0-3766 GCA_964531415.1 uncultured Gammaproteobacteria bacterium | reverse complement strand
AAAAGAGAGAGCGCCCACATACTCCGTATCAACAGAGGATCCAAACAATGTGCCAAATGCTGACACGGGAAGCGGGGTTGCCCAGTTTTGGCCATTCGGTTCTTGGCTGGAAATATCAACCGTATAAAGCTGTTCCGCTGTTTTTGGATACATCGGCCTATACTCGGTTTCGTTTTCAACTTTAAACGCCGCAAGAAAGGGATTTTGGTTTGTTGATTGTATGCGAATCGGCGATCCGCTGCTTTTGCACTTGATTAGTTTTGCCGCGCTTGAAACTGGAATCGGATTTGAAACGCTACATTCCAAACTGTTAAGAATTTCAACCTGCGCGTTTCCCCAAAGGGCAACGAGCAAAAAACGGATCTGTGTGTTCATCTCCGCTGTAACTTCAAATTCAGTTCCGGCCCAAGAAAAAGGCACAACCGCTCCGCCGGAAGTAGTATCAATGCTTATTGGCCTGCTCGCTTTGATAACTCCCCCATGTTCTGCCGTAACTATTCCGTTAAATAAAACCGTTTTGGGCGCATTATCAACAACAATTGTATTCTTGTCAGCAAGGCTTACAATCTGCACTTTTTTTTCGCGCTCATTCAAGATATATCCTACTGATCGCGGCTCTCTGTATGAAAACACCTCTGCAAGATTTTGGTAATCAGCAGTTGCGGTAGGGTTTCCGTAATACATGCGTATCGTGGTGCCGCCAGCCGGTATTGTATTTATTTTTACCCATACGTCAGTTACAGCAATTGGGGAAATCGTGTCGCACGTGCCTCCAAAAAAATAATAAAAAAGCGGAGAATTATTCTCGTCGGTAAACCGCAGATCTGCGCAATCTGGTCTTATTTTTGCATCACGGAAAAAAGCTCCCGTATTTACAGAAATTTTGACTTGAAATTCAGCGAGGTTGCTTGCGGTGCCAGCATAATGAATAGATATTTGCCTCGCATATTTCCAGCCCAAATCAAAAGGCGTAACTGCCGCGGCGCCGGCGTTTTTACTGCCCCGCAAACTTGGAAGCACTCCTGCTCCAAGCGCCGCAATAAGCCCTAGAGCCAGAATAGCAGTACCGCCGAATTTCAAAAAATTGTTCTTGTTTTTATGCATAGAATCCTCACGGGTTAACTTTGACGTCAGAGACGATCTCCAGCCTCTCTAATTGTATACTATTGGCAACGACCAATCCATAAAGCTTGAGAGGTATATTTGCAACTCCGGTATACAGATCCCCAACGATGAAAAATGATCCCACAACATGTATCGGCGCAAGGTACGCATTCCCGCCTCGCACCGAAATGCGGACAGCACCGGGGGAGCTTGGATCAGGGGTATAGACCCGCGGATCGTAAATATCGCACCAGCCGGTAGCGTCTGCTCTTGTGCCGGGCGGATGTATGCACACCCCTGATCCGTTTTGTACGTTGTCGTTATTCACTTCTACCGCATCAAAAAATACGCTTCCTTTCACAATCCACCCGACAGACGCAAGCTGGCGAACATTGGTCACCGTGCTCATGTTTGTATCATACTTAACATCGTCTTGAATATGGAGATCGCCGCCGATGACAATCGTGCCGTTTCCGCGATTGTTCGTTCCTGCGTTCATAAACGTGAGCATTTCGCCATAGGGCACCACAAAATTCCCGGAGCAAAAATATACTTTTCCATTCAATGTTGGCGTTGCAGTTCCAAACATGCTCGAGGGAGTGCAGTTTCCAGAAGGCATTGCAACAAAAGTATACCCAAGCGGAGTTTTCCCTCCCCTTACTGTTTTACTTTGTTTCCATGCCCCTCCCTTTGAATCAATCCCGAGAGACTCTAAATCTATTCGGCCTAAAATGCTGGCGTTTTGGGATACATTTGCGCTCCCTAAATCTACCAGCGAACGTTCTTTGGTTCCAGAAGATCTCGTGTCCTCAAAACCCCGCACCACATCGCCGGACCGCACTTTTTTAGTTGATGCGTCATAAATAGTCCCCACAACTTCATATTGTTTTATTGACGTTTGGTTGACGATGGTCGTAAATTCGTACACTGCATCAGTGTCTTGCGGATACACGAGATGGTAATAATCATCTTTGAGCGACCCTTTCACGCTGATAAGCCCGCTTGATGCCTCCGTCATAAATGGGCCGATGGTAAATGTACCTGTCATTAAAATTTGTGCCCTCGTATTTTGCCGAAAAGAGAACGCACCATTAATATTTCCCCCAATATCAATCGCTGTTGGGTTTAACACCCACGAGAGAGGAATCGTTGGGGAATCGTTAAAGAGAATTTTCGTACTTCCTGAAATTGGATCTATCTGCGCATTATAATTGCTGTTGACGAACGAAAACTGAAGAGCCAGCAGACGCGGCGTATTGTTATTCATCGTGTACCCGATTTTATAGTCATACGCGGTATCTGCAACTTTTTTGGAAATAATATCGCGGGTATCATCCACGCTCAAGGTTGCCAAAGACGAAGGCTCGGTATGAAAATTATACACGCACGTTTTTGCCACGGGAGTAAATGTTTGTTGGGGTTGAGGAACTGATTCTATAAACAAAGCAAGCGTATACTCTTCATTTGGGTACAAAAATTCTGCAGAAGGCGCCTCGGCAGTATTTATCCACGCAGGATCACAGCTATAGGGAGGTGTGCCCGGAGGAATCGCTGGGCAATCATTCAGCCCTGCTTGCACATCAGGGGATCCTGATGGTGTGCCAAAATCTGCGCCATACTGGTGCACTTCATCTTCAATGTCAGGATCAAACACCTCTCCCCACTTGAACACCGAATCTAAATAGGGCGGTTTATCAGCTGGAACGCGCAGGTTATACTCTTGCCCTGATGGCGTTACCGCAAATTCTTTTGGATGACTCTCAAGCGGGAAGTCATCATAAAAGGCGTTGCTCTCAAAACCAATATATCGCGTTTCAGTATCGTGTGGCCCCTGCTCGTGAGGGCAAAGCGGCGGCGCATCCACATCAAGCACATGCACGGTAATTGTTTTAGTGCTTCTGCCGCTGTCTTTTAAGAGCGTTCCATCATCAGCAATAAAATCAACCGGAATATCACGGAAATCTCCGTGGCGCACATGATCAACAACATAACTCGGTACATTATTCCATAGAAAATCATAATGAACAGGGGAAGGCACTGCCTGAAAAGACATACCGAACCAGTTTGACGGAGTCGTATTGGGATAATCGCCGATGTCTGCATCTGGGTCAGTTGCGATATTCACATCAACGGTATCATAAAACGCGCCGTGCGTTATGGCATCAGCATCATCATCAACGCTCCACACATTCAGCGCAATAGTATCGCCCTCATGGATATTTTCAGGTGTCGTTGGAACAACAGTATGGCCGGCATTCCCGTCTCTGATAATTTTTATAAACGGCGCAGAATTGTACACTGGGAGCGCAGTGCTTGCGCCGAGGGTTGTTTTACCTTCGTCATCAGTAATTGAAACACTGCATGAAACACTTTTGCCTTTTCTGCATGCAGATTCAGTGCGGCAGTCAACTGATTGAGAAATTACTTGCGAGTGTGTGCTCGGCGTATTGGTAAAGACGACTGGAATAGTGCCTGCTTGAATTTCAGTGGCGTCAACGCTCATGGAAATACGGTAATTCAGCGTGCCGCCAAGCTCTGCGGTATCCTGATCGTCAGCAATGTTGGCATTCACCACGCAGGTAATTTTATCATCCGTATATGCGTGCTTTTCTCCGCTCTGCCCTGCGGTAATTTCAACGGTTTGCCCCGCTTTCACTGAAGA